>CAYXDR010000001.1:0-25272 GCA_964463515.1 uncultured Desulfobacteraceae bacterium
TTCACGTCAAAAGTCAAGAGTTTGGTTTTTGGAGGCCCATTTTGGCTGCTGAGCCTCTCAAACCGCCCCCGATACAGGTGCATACGGGAGGGACTTCTCACCGCCGAGGGAGCCCCCTCAAAAGGCTCCCTCGGCTTGCCCCGTGCAGGTGACAACTACCCTGACACAGGGGGCCACACGAGGGCAGCTCGCACGGATCTAGTTCGTTTTATTTAGGATTAAGAAGTTCATGAGCGATTATATCGTAAAATTCTTGTTTTAGTTTCTGTGGCAATTTTCGGAATTGGACTAGCAATCCTTCCACCTTGAGATTCTCAAGACGTTTCTTAATGGTTATTTTCATTTCTTCTATTTTGCCATGATCGTCGGAGGTGAGGTAGATGGGGGCGGCTTCTAACCGCGATAAGAGGCGCTGGCAATTAGCGGCCTCCATATTTTTAATATTTTCCTGAGACAGAAAAACCTCTTCAATCCATTTACTTGAACGTTTTTTTCGATCTGCAAGGATATGTTCCATAAATTTATCATAGATATCTTCAGCATCTCGCCAAAGAGGAAGATCTTCGTCTTTTTCTTCTTCTGAATGGATCTGCCGGATTCTTTCATCCAAGAATTGACGGAGCTCGTTTTCAGACTTTGACAAATCGTTCAAATAAGAGAAGTCCTGTTCAAATTGAGTGAGGCGGTTTTCCATTTTATTCAGTTCCTCGATATCGAGGTCTTCCCCAGAAAAAATTGCCATCAGGTCACGAACTTCAACATGGGCAGCGCGAATATCTTCAATGTTTGAAAAAGTTCTGTCGAAAAACTCATCGCATCGGTTTCGATGCTGTTTTCGCTGCTCTTTGCACGCTTTTTGAAAATCAGAAAGTCTTGCAATAGCTTTGTCAATTTCGGGCACATCTTTTGATTTTTTTGCTCTTTTCAAATCTTTAGTTAACTCGTTGCAGCGGTCTATCCATTCTCCTAAAGTAGCAATTTTGGATGTATCGGAAACGGTTTTTCCGACTAAGAACGCCTTGGCTTCATCTACGATAAATGAGACTTTCTGTCGATTTTCCATATCAGCGATGATTTTTTGAGTACGCTCCTCCAACTGATTATAGAAATCAGTCAGGCCCAATTCTTTAAGATTGCCGCCGATTTTGTTGATCATTTTGTCTCGAAAACTGTCAATCCTTGCAAAATGGATACAGCTTTGATTTTGTAGCCATTCTTGAAAAAGACTTTCAACGGCTGCTTTCGCTTGATTGACTATTTGTTCAACTTGTTCCAATTGTTCGTCAGTCCATGCGTTGGATTCAGTACTCATCTTTTTATATCGGTGGAGTGCATCTTTGCCAATTCGACTAATATTACCCACATCTTCTTTTTCAAAAGCACTTTGCAGGTATTTTAATTCTCTTTCTATGAAATTATCGAACTCTTTTAGCGCTTTTTCAGATCTTTCAGCCTTCTCCTTCAAATTTTTCCATCGTTCAAGTAACAGATCGGACGACAATGGAATACGGAGGTTCAACTTTTCTGCATCCCACATAAAATCAACGCATTTAGTATGTTCCGTTTCCGCTGTCCAACGTTCAAGAAGTATTTGCCATTCATCTGTGTCGACCTGTTCGATTTCCGTTTCATCTAGTTTTTTTAGATCGAGAAACTTTTTTACAAACGCATTACTTAGCCATACAGACCATGAAATACTTTCGCCATTCCAAATCAGTGATAGGGATTCTACACGGGGAGATATAAACGAGCCAATCAGCATGCCGGCCGAAGCGATATTGAATCCATAAGGCGGGGCGATCAGTTCATGTGCCATTTCACCAAGATTGAGTTTTTGATCTTTTTCAAGCCTCACCTCAAAATTTTCAATAATGTCTCTTAATTGCTGATGCTCAGGATACCAGCTAATTCTACCGTTTTCCTTGCTTAACACATGCCACGTTAGGAGCAGCACCTGTTTTGCTCGTCTCTGGAGGTTCTCCTCTCGTCGCGAAAGCCATTCTTCGTTCAGACTTCCCCTGAACAGTTCAGCCGTGATCTCCCGGCAGTAATCAGCCGCTTTCCCTTTTGTTGTTTTTAAACCATCGAACGGAAAGGGGACGATATTGGGGTAGGTGTTTTCGAAAAGGGATAAGCAGACCTTCTCAATTTGGTAGTTTTTCGGTCGGAAATCCCGCGGAAAAACAAAATTGCCTTCCTGAATAAGAACCATGAATTCGTTTTGGATTTCCTGTGATACGCGATATTGTTGATCGTCGATAAAATTCTTATATGTTTGTTTTTCTTTCACACTCAAACCATCTGAAAGAACCCAATACTCTGCGATCAGGTGCCTAAGTGCATCTGTTTTATCGTGTAGGATTGCGACGAAGACCGGCGCGACGGGAACCTCATTATTTTCGTTTATTAGCGTGTCTAATGTTCGCGACAGACGCTGGCGTACTTCATCGATCCGAGCGTCAGCGGGAACATAGCAATAGATGAGCTGACCTCTGTGCTGATCCGGCCTGACAGCAGCCTGCCAATCCATTACAGCCTGGTTCATATCCTGATCGATGCGCATCCTGTTGGACAGCACTGTCTGAAAACGCCATTCCGACGTGATGATATTGTATTCAGCGGCAAATTCCGGATCAATATTCTGATACGTTTCCAAATCAGCCCATTTCCAGAGGTGTAGCGTGAACAGATCCTCGACTTTATCCAAAGAGATTTCTTTGATCTTTTTGTCCAAAAACCTTGTAAAACGGCTTCGGGGAATCCCCTCGCTGATAATATCGTACCGGACAAAGCGATCATTCCATTCCAAGACGTTGTATTCATGGGTCAGCTCTTTGGCGATGCGATCGACTTGGGCCTTCGATTGACCGGAAAGATGAGCCAGCGCCTGGTGGTAGTCGGTTTGATCAACGGCTCGCAGTCCCATTTTATCCGCAACTAGGATCGATAGAAGGACGCGCCGTTCTGTGTCCTTGAAATCATGTTGGTAACGTTCTTCTACCGCCGAATAGGCATGGGCAAGCGAGCTGCTAGTAGCGAATTCCTCGGAACCGATCAGTTCCCGCAACAAAGGATCGTTGAGGCCGCGTTCCATCTGAAATAGGGCTGTAGCCGGCAGGGTCCAGTCTTCCGGGGATTTATTTAGATTCCGATCCGATTCCTTCCGTAGCAGGGTGTCAATAAAGGTGACAGCAGACCTTTGCTGTAGTTGATTCCCTAACCGGGTCAGGAAAAGGGTAGCCATAGGGTGCAATGGCCAACAGCCTTTGACGATGGTCTGGAAAAACGGATCGGTTTCTCGCCAAACGGCATCTTTGTGGGTTTGGGGAAACCAGCTACCTATGGCGGCATGGATGGCTTCCCATTGATCTTTGGCATTATCAGAAAGTAATCGTTTTTCAATGAGTGTTGGCTGTTTTTTTTCGATCAGGTGGGCAAACAGAGTTTCCAGGTTCGATGATAGATAGTATTTTCGTGCCGCGTCATACCGACCAACATATCTTTGTATTACATTGCGTTTTTCACTGGACACACGAGAAATATAGGTTTTCAGCTCATACTGAATAGTGCAAAGCATGAAACATCGCTCGGCGTTGTCCTGAACCCCCTCAAATACCTGCTGAAGGGCAGCGTCACCGGCTACATGGGGCTTCTCGATTGCAAACTCTAGGTAACGGCCGAATTCATCGAATAGGATCACGAGGCCTTGAAACGGGCCGTTGTCGCCGCAATACTCCTGGCACACTGTAGTGATCAACTGATTGGCGGACTCGGCACCGGATACCCGAATGGACTTCCCGATGGCCGCTTCATAAATTCCATTGACCTGTTGAAACGTCGATTCGTTGTGACTTCTTAGATCATGCTGTATTGTCTCTGATTCGATGTCAGGGCCGAATACCTTCTCAAATTCTGATCGCCACTTTTCGAAATTTCGTTCGACAAACGCCTCCGCATCCTGGAAGCGTGGCCAGAGATCTTCTACCGGTGTCGTATCCAGATTCCTCGCCCGGAGTTGAGCCAGCACCTGTCGACTCAACTCCTCGGCTAGGTTGAAATCTGTCATGCCGTTGATGGGCAACACCAGGAATGGACGGTCCCAATCATCGACTTGGTTGTGAATCTCTTTTCCAAGAGCAGGGCTAGCATGTTCGATATTGTTGAGGATTACATCTGCGATCGATTCCGACGGCGCAGACAACAAGCTGGCCAAGGTCAGGGCATAATGGGATTTTCCTGCTCCATACCCAGCGATGGCCAGGGTGATGGGAAACCGATCATTTCTGCCCGGCGTCATTGCCGCCAGCAATTCCGAGGTCAGAGAAACCGTGTCGATTAGGGCATAGCTTTTGGCCCCCTCCTTGTCCTCATCTGTGACGCCGAAGTATTCAGGGCCGTGGAAAACGAAATTGGCACTAGCCAAATCTCTCTTTTGGGGGTCCGTTTCAAACCAGTCGATTTGAACCGCGCCTCCGAAGAAAAGGTCGTGACGAAAGCCGATTGCGTCTTTTAATTGGGCCATAGGACCTCCCAAAGACATTATGAGCCAAGATGAAAGTGATTCAGGTATTCATATGAATAGCGGCATCATTCCCGATCATAGGAAAAATCATAGTTTAACTAACAATTCGGGATGTTAAATCCGCTGCCGCCATTTTACGTGTCAACACCCAGGGCTGCATCTGCTTGTCAATGGATATAGCTCCGGTTGTCTGAATCGATGTCAGCGCCTGTTCACGTTGGGTATCGTTCCATCCATGAAGTCGTCCCCAAAAAGTTTCAGTCTCTAGATCGGATGCGGCTGCCTGACGGTCGCCAGGAAAATGCTGGTCCCACAAAGTTAACAGAAACCATGCCCAGCCATTGGCAAACTCGGGTGTTAGTGGGGCCGGGTTACGCCGCATGACGTTTTTCTCTGTGATGAGCGCACCGGTTTTTTTTAGGGCTGATGGCTCTTCATAAGTGCGTTGAAGGGGGCCGATGAGAGACCTATTTGCGACGCCGAAAAGGCCGGATAGGTATTGATCCAGGATCTGACGGTCAAACTGGCGGCCGAGAACATCGCTGCCTGGCCCAAACGTGCGAAACCATATTTCCGCACCGCCCCGGCGTCGACATAAATTCAGATGCAACAGCCACTGGTTGACTGCCTCCGATAGCTGGGGATCTTTGCCCAGCAGTGTTTCTCCCCACGCAGTAGGGCGAACTTGACGGTTCACACCCTTTCCTTTAGTGACAATCAACTCCATTCCCTGAGCGTATTGCAGGATTGAAGGGACTTTGCCGCTGGATTTGCCGGTAGGGATGCCGGTTTTTTCCGAGATTTGGGTGTTATCGCCATATCCGTCTTCGGCGGCAAACCGGAGCAATGCCGACAGATAATGTCGCTCCGGGACAAAGGTCTGGTGGAATCTCAATGCGAGACGGTCTTTACTTCTTTTGCCTGTTTCAGTCATTATCGCTATCCTTTTTCAATCGTTCTTGAAGAGAGGAGATATGAATCTTGAAGATCTTGTTCTCCAGTTCGCCGGCCCCGGGGTTCAAAGTCGGCCCGAGCGAATAGCATTCGCCTCTGTTCAGTTTATTGAGGCGCGCTATCCATGTTTCAGCTTTCTCATAACTACCTTGCTCCAGAATCCTTGCGTATTCTTTGACCTCAGTCTCTGCTGGTTTGAAAAAGAGCTTATGGGATGCCTGAAAAAGACGATCACGTTCTTCGCCCTTGAGATTACTCAGGGTCTGAGTGGCGAGAATCAAAGAGAGGCCGAACTTACGGCCTTCGGTAAGAAATTTCCCCAGGGGTGCATCTAGTCGATGGTCGAGATTCTGGATTTCGTCCAGAACGATGGGCAGGGGCACATCTTTTCGGCCTGAATTCGCGGCGTAATCATACAGATCCCACAGAATGAACTCCGTCGCGATCCGGGCGATGTCCCTAGGAACGCCTGCCAACTGGAGGATATTTGCCCTGACCTCGCCGGAACCATACAACCTGTCCCAGTTCCCGGCCTCATCCTGCCCGAATAGCTTCATATGCACCATCGGACTCAATTTGTTGGCGAGGGTGAGCCCAGATGCACCCTGTTCCTTCAGCCGTTCCAGCAGCGCGGGGAATCGGAACTCCGCCCCCTCTTCGTCCAGTCCTGCCGCGATGGTTTCAATCAACACCGCCCGCTGCTGTTCCCCAACGTTCGAGTAAACCGAATTGATCACCGTGGCGATGCGCCCCCCTACTGTGTGCGAATCTTCCGGTATGGGATCGAATCCAGTAATTCGCTGCTCTTGCTTTCGGAACGGGTTAATGGGCAACGGCTTTTGACGGACCAGGTGGGTCTCGGGCTTCAAGATATCGACGACTACGGGCTCCAGATGGTCGGGTAGAAACCCGTTGGTGTAATCGACGATGATGGAGTTCTGGCCATTCAATCCCATTTCCAGGAGCAAGGCTTGAATCGCGTAGGTCTTTCCTACTCCGGATTTACCAAAAATAAGGATATGGCGATTGGTCAGTTCCGGATGCCCGAATTCCCAGTATATCTCCCGTTTGGCATCCGTTACGCCCAAGAAGAGGCGATTCGGCGGCGTGCGAGTTACAGTGGTCGATATAGGGGAGGTAGTTTCACCCTTTTCTAATGATTCCCCGCCCTCCTGTTGGGAGCCGGGCGTCCCATCATCCTGGTCTTTTGTCTCTGCAGATGCAGATTCCTCTGCAGGAGAAAGAGTGTCAGAAGGCTCAATGGGTTGTGATGTGGACGCCAAATTTGCGGCCGTTAGCGCTTGAGGAGACGATGTCGGAGGTGTTTCCGAAGACTTAAGGGGAAGGGCGACAGGGTAGTTGCCGCGGCCGATCCGCCGGATAAGGGCGCCCCCGCAGGAAATGAGCGGAATGGCGATTTCGCAACCCTCCTGCTGAAACGACCATACTTCTACCGTTTGAAAGAAGTCGCTATTGTAATAATCGGTGGGTTCCGTCCATATCGTGAGTGCCGCCGCCTTCCATTGAATCCGAAACCGCCCTTCGCCCAATGATTCCAGCGCGGTGGTAGCCAATTCAAGCTCCGCATTTTCCACCACTGCCTTGCTGGCGATCAACCGTTGTAGCTGAGCCCACCAGAAACGTTGATCAAAACGGAAAATCGGACTTGAGCCACTAAACCGGTAAGCGGCCTGATTCGATTCACCGCCTTTGGGCCTAAAACGGGCAACCAGATGATGCAATCCGTTCTCGAGCTGGGACCGGGCCTTCTGGATATGGCGATTGATATTGCTAGAGATTTTGCATTCCAGAATGGTCGCATGGACATCGATGAGCCCATCTTCGGCCAGCGACGCGCTGATTCTTAAGAGATCGGGATACATTTCCCGCCCGCCGCCAATGCTTGTAAACCAGTGGGGAAAGGCGTCTAGCACGACTAATTCGTCGCAAAGGGTTGGGCCGTTGTGCGCCATTACCGGCAAGCAGCGCCGCACTAGGGCATAGGCAATCAAATCCCTGACCTGTTCGCCTCTGCCTGTAGCCCGTACCAGAGAGATGCCGGAGAGCTTCCGGGCTTCCCGAACAAGAAATCGCGCCGCGTTTTCGGAATCCACTGGCTCCCATGGACCGAACAGGTTGTTGACCCTTTTCTGGATCATCTTTTGTACATCTAGCAGGCTCGCGCGTTCAGTAGAGAGGGTGTAGTTCAATTCACCATGCGTGCCGACCCCGGAGGCAAAACCGATGATCTCCCTTTTACCCTCACTCTGAGCGTCAAGGCTCCCTTTTTGGATCAGCCGTGTGTCCACCGACGGGTCCAGGCAAAGGACCCATGAAGCATTCCGGTGCATCTGATCCACTATTTTTGCCCAGGGCGTGAAATCGCTCTGGCTGAGGACGATGTGCTCCCGGTCAGGGGGAACGTCCGAACTCCACAAGCGAACACTTAATTCTGAATGGAGTGCAGCCAGCCGGAACCGCCGGTTGCTGATGATGCGTGATCGGAGGTTTGGGAATGATTGGCGCTTGTCTTCGCACCGGGGCGCTTCTAGAATGGGAAACTTGAGAAGGTGATCGAGATCCGGTTTATATGGAGAAGTCTTTTCATAATTTAAAGACGGTTCGCCGGTATCCATAAAACGGGTGAGGACAGCGATATCGACGTTCGCTGCTCCATTTTTCATCAGGATCAAGTAATCGTCAGGCTGGGTGATCACCTTCTGCGAAACGGAAAGACGGCAGTTTTGATAAAATTCATAGCGCGTGGCCCCTTCAGCTGGATCCCAGCGTTTTCTCCATTCGCTAAGCCACCGGGAGACCTCGCCGCTTTCTGCTACGTGCATGAAAAGGGAGAGGGAAAGATGGTACGGTGGATAATCCCGGGCTTCTTCGGCCCGTTCCTTCTTTAATTTTTGGTGGAGAAAATCATCTACCCCGGCGATGATCGCCTGGATGTTGGCCGGGTTCAACACGACCAGGGATATACCGTCTTCTGCATGGGGATAGATCCGCGCATATTCCTTGAGGATTTGGGAAATGACCCGTGATTCGCGGGTTTCCCGAAACAGCGCTGCGTCCTTGATGTCGTCGTCTTCGGGCGTGTCGTACTGCTGAAGGATTTTCGAGGAAAGCGGTCCGCTTTGGGCGGGCGGTTTTCCCACAAGGTGAATGTGGCCAAAGGAAGCGACTCGGGTGTCCAGCGCCCCGGTTGGAGTCGAAACGAGACCGAACAACGGATAGTTGATGGTGGCTAGGTCGCAGATGTCCCGCCAGGTATTTTCAGTAATTTTGGTGCTGCTGTCGTCGTTCAGAAAAAACGTCGCCCGTTCCAGCCACGCATGGGCTAGAAACGCTTCCCGGTGATTGAGCATGCCCATGAGGGCGGGGTGCAAGGCGGTCACAGCGGCATGAGGGACAAACCGCGCCCAGGGAAAATTGGCGGCCTCTTCTGCCTTCGGTTTTTCGGTCAGCAAAAACGCCTTGTAAACAATGGGCCGGAATCTCTGAAATTCCGTTTTCTGGATCAAATTTTGGATCACGTTTTCATATCGGTAATACAACCGACTGCCGTCGATCCAATGATCCTGAAGGGCGGAAAAGTACCCTTCATCGACCATCGCCCCCAAAAATTTGGCATAGGCGTCAGACAGGTCCGCTATCCCCAGCTTGCTCAGGTCTTTCAGGTCGATGTTCTGCAAGTTTTCAAACAGGTTGGCAATCGTCAGTTTGCTTAGCCCCGCACGAAGCACCCGGTGGATTTCGGTCTCGTCCGGCGCGAAAAACAGTTCAGGGTAGTGCTGAATGTGGTATACTGGCAGCCAGAAACTGGGCTTCTCGACTTCATGGATCGCCCTGGCCATGTCCAGAAGATTCCGAAACGGATGGGTTTCCGGAAGCGCCCACTTGAATTTGCGGCGGACGCTGAGGCCTCTGATGTCTGATTTGAAGAGAATGTCAAACTGGAAATGGGGAACCGCGGTTTTTGTCTGGCCAAAAGGAAGGCTATCCATATCCAGCAATCCGGAGGAAAACTCGGCGTTGTCTTTCCCTTCTTCGGATTCCGGGGCTATGGGGCCGATGTATTTTTCCAGAAATGCGTCGATGCCCCCCAGCAACCCCCGTGCGAGCTCCTTGTTGTCGTTGTCGAAATCAACAAATTTTAAACCTCTGAGATAAATTCCCTTCAACGCATCAAAGGGTTGGATGGGGGATTTCTTTTTCCGTGTGCATTGAAATCTAAAATCGATGAGGGTCTGCCACAGTGCGGTTAAAATCGCTTCCAAAGGCGGACCATGAAGGGTTTTGAAGCCCTTGGGTTCTTTGATTTTGTCCTCTTTGCCCTCGTCCTCGTCTTCCTCAAGTTCAGGTTCAGGCTGCGTATAGGTGTATCCGAGGATTTCATCCTTGAGCACGGCGAAATCGAAATGGAGCAGCCGCCTACGGGCTTCTGGATCGTTGTACTCAACATAGATTTTGATGCAATCGAGGAGTTCATCTTCGCCCCCGAAGGCACCGCGAAGGTCGAGCGTAGGCTCTTTGTTCGGCCGGACCCGGAAGTCTTCCACTTTTTGGATGGCTTTTTTTCTGTCGTTCTCGTTGAAATATTTCTGATAACTAAAAAAATCGATGGCAGCTTCAACATATTTTTTCCACTTGCTCCCTTTCATCTTGTGGAGAAACGGAAGCCCCCAGAAGGACAGGTTGCCGTAAAAAGCGGTCAGGGCGGCGTAGCTATCCATGACGCTAGTAAAATCGATCCATTCCAGAAAATCGGATATGCGAATCAAGTCGCCGGCCGCATGACGGCGAAGGGTTTCCAGGAGTTCTTCCATCGCCTCCAAGTGGGTCTCTTCCGGATCGATTTGCTTGTCGTACAAAAACCTTTCCAGCCAGCCCTTGAACCGGCTTTGCATCTCTTCTTTCCAAATTGTGTCTACCCCTACCTGATAAAAGTCTTCCAGACTGCCCTGGTCCGTAGCCTGCTCGACTCCAACCAGCATCACGATCAGCCCATCCTTCCCGGATTCAGGTGTCCACTCAAGGTTTCTGTAATGCGTGAGCCGGTTTTCCGTGTCCACCCACCCGGCACTTTTGATCTGCTCCAAAATCTGTCCATCTGCCGTTTCTTCCCATTGCCGCCAGAGCTTGTAAGCGACTATGAATTGGAAGTCGATGTCTCGTTTGCTTTTTAGCCAGTATTCAGAGAGTTCGTTCCCAACTTCTTTGACCGCCGCGGGCGGTAGGGAGGAAAGAAACACGCGGAGTTCGCGGGTGTTGCGGTTTTTGAGGATAGGATGACATAGGGTTTTCAGATAAGTCAGAAGACTCCGTGTAAAATAACGCATATCTTCTCCGTCACAATTTTGGATTATTTATCAGTGCTCTTTTCAGAAAACGGGTTTTCAATCAACGACACAGCATCTGACAGCGGGGTCATAAAACCGGTGGCCAGCAACTTTTCTTCCAGCCATTGTTTGTGCCCGGCTGGCGCGCTCAGCTTCTGGTCGGGGTAGGTCCAGGCGATGGCGTCGTTGAGCAAGGTTCCGGAAACCGCCGCGCCGTAGTGGCGGTAGAGGGCTTTCAGGAAGGTGGTCAAGCGCATCCGTTCGCCCGGCGGGATCAAGGCCAGTACAAAATACCGAAGCAAATTTTCTTGCAGCACGAAACGGGCGCCTGGCCCGGTTTTAGGGGCGATCAGGCCGATTTTCTTGCCCAATTTCACAAAAAGAGCCGTGCCCTGTTTGTCGGCATTCCGGTAGGTTTTTTCGCCGCTCTTTAGCGTCTGAATGCGACGGGTCCGGAGTGCGGCATGGAACATTTCCTTCACCCTGACCAGATTTTTCCGGGCGGCGGTTTTGAGAGCCCGGTCATCCAATTCGGGGTTCGTGATGATCCAGGCGTAGGGCTGGAGAGCGTCTTCGTCATGAAGACCGGGATTGCCCCCCCAGTAGCGCCCGGCTTGGGCCGACAGGCTGCGTAGGACCTGGAACACGCAGCAAAGTTTGAGCATCTCGATTTTTTCCACAGGGTCTAATAGCGCGGCGCTAATGTTTCGCAGTTCTATGGCGAACAGATAGGCTTCCGGCCAGCTTTCTTCCGGGCACCAGCCACATGTCGCACCTTTGGTCTCCCGGTCGATTTCTAAGGATGCGTCGGTCTCATTTTTTTCAATCCACGATGCGATACTGTTCAATATCGGGGCAGGTTTGCGAGATAGAAAGTCTTTGAGATTGTTTTCAATCTCCTCTTGGAGATTCTTCGCAGCGCCTGGGTAGCCCGCCCGTTCTTCAAATTCAAGGAGCTCGGGGGAATCTATCAGGCGGAAGAGATTGCATAGCTGAAGGTATAGGAGTTCGCCACCGCGGGCGAGGAAATCATGTTTGGAAAATGAAAACATTCTATTTTTCCAGGCTTGATGCCAATTCAAATTCGGTTCTTTCTTGCCTCTATTTTTTTCCCAAATGGCTTCTCCTGCGATTAATTCGGGAGCTAGTGGAATAAATGAATGTGCGGACCAGCCTCTATTTCCCGAAACCCCTATAAATCCCATTAGAACTTGCTCAATTAATTCGATAGCGTCGCTTTTTGATAGGGATGGACTAGTATGTAAATGGTGTTTTAGATTTGAAACTAGCTCTTGATATTTTTCAATGTGGCTTTTGTGCCTTCCTTCAACACCTGAAATCCCTAAAAACGAAAACAGCTTTATAATTATGTGCATTCTAGGATAATAAATCAAAGGTTTACCTGGGTCGACTTCTTGTAATTCACTAACTCTTGGAAAGCCTTTCCATTTATCTGAGTCTTTATACCCAAGCATATAATTCGTTCCAATTTTTTTATCTGAAATAAAAATCAGCATGAATTCCACAAGATATTCGAGCTCTGTTTGATCATCTCGGACTCGTCGTCCAAACAATCGTATAGCAGGATTAGCATCAGCGTTTTCATCCTCACCAATGTTTGGAAACTGCCTAACGTTACCGTTCGAAATTCTAGCGGATGACTTCAATTCCAATCCATTTTGCCATTGAAAATAATCCGATGGCATTTTTGCAGCTCCTTTCCCCTATTTAGATCTAATATTGACTTGTTCTGGCTTACACAATTTCCAAAAAACCGTCCGACAGCATCACGCGAAATTGTTCCAGTTTTCCATCATGATTCAGTTGAATTAACCGCATCTCTTCGTGAGATTCGCTAGGGAGTCGGGCTGTGAGTAAATTTTTAAACCACTCAAGCCGATCAAGGTAACCCAGATTCAACCGCTGTCCGAGTTCCCCTTCGCTGCGCAACAGCACGAAATCTAGAAATGGCAGATCAAGGGTCAAGTGGATTTCAGGGAAATAACGGTCTCGCAAAACAAGATGATATCGCTGTGGCCTGAATGTTTGGTAGATTTCCTCTAGAACCAGCTCAAAATTTGAAAAGGCGATCTCCGCAAGAAGAATCTGGACGCTCTGGCGAAGTGCTTCGTTACGTCGGTTGAGAGTAATGAACAGTTCGTTTCCGCGCCGGGTCTCCGGGATATAAAAACCCGTGTACTGCTCCAGTAGCACGTGCAACACTTTTTGCTTCAACTCTTCCCGACGTGTAGGCGTTAGTTTCGTCGGCGAGCATTGCCAGGATTCGGTTTCTACCAGCATGGGGGAGCCAGTGAACCCGCCTACGAAGTCCTTCTCACTCCCTGCTTCTGCAAATGCGCCGAACACAAAAAAGAGTCGCCTGAACTCCTGGCGGAAACGGGCGCCGACGGCCTCGGACCCATAGCCGGAAAGCGTCATTCCCCGAAGGCTCTCGAAAACTGGTTTCAGCGTGTCCGGCAGTAGAGGGGTCGGGCCCTCTTCGAAAGTCCACAGCACCCTGTCTAACGACAAAAAGGGTCTGGCGCCCATCTCTATCGGCATCAGACATTGAATAGCTTTGAGTCGCTGGGCCTTTTCATCTATAGAAGCGCCGTGAAACCCAAAGAAGCGATTGTAAAACAAATATGCGTTGACAGGCGGGGGCTTAGGGCTTTCAGCTATTTCCCGAATGCGCCCACAGTCTAGCCCGCCCGTCAGGCTATATGCTAGATGAGCCGACACCTGCCGCAAGGTCAATCGTTTGCCGTATTCATACAGCAGGCGATAAATCAAGGCGATCCGTTCCGATGTTATTTCATAGCTCTCCCGAATTGCTTTAAGATTCATCTGAACGGGGCAATGGGCATAAATATCGCACGACCGGCACCCGTCCCAATTCTCGTTATCGACGAGCCGATGAAAAAGTTCCCGGGAGATTTGAAGGTTGTCGAGCTGCGACAGGTTGATCAGGACAAAGGGCACGCCAAGGTCCTTGAATTTCGTGGGTTCTTTTTCCCGGAGAAGTCCTAGAAGACTGTTGCCGATTTTGATTTCTGTGAGACCGTAGGCTGGGGCACACGCTTCTAAGATCTCCAAAAGACGACCCGTGTTGGAAATGATCAGCCACCGCCCATCTCCTTGGGCAGCTCGGTTTAGAGCCCTTGCAGCTTCTTCGTCGGTCAGCTCACTCAAGTCCTTGATCAGGTGTATTTTATAGCCGTTGATTTGTTTTTCTTCATGGGACCCCAAGCCGGATTCTAAAGGCTCTGACATGTCCTTTTTTTCCAGCCTTTTAAAGATTTCCAGGCAAATCGTTGATTTGCCGTCCCCGGCATGCCCGGTCAGGATAATGTTCCCCCCATCGGTTCCTGTCAGCTTTTCCCACACCAGATCGGTCACGGGCCAGGCGACATGGATGGATCCGAAAAACAGGCTCCGAGCTTGGGCCTCAGCCAGCGCATTACGATTGTCGGCGGTGGTGTTGTGAAGCTGGTTCAAATAATCCAAGAAATTGCCTGCGGTCTCTAGCGCGTTTTCCCTTGCAGGCGGTGCTTCAGGGCTATACACGTGCCATTTTTCCGCCGATTCCGCCGTTTGTGGCGTCACTTGGACCGAGTCCTCATCGCTGAAAACAAAATCGAATTCATCTCTCATTTCGTTGATATTTTGAAAGCGTGCATCACGAAACGGCTGAACGGCCTTGTGAAGCCAGAGTGAAAGCTCCTCTGGAATGTCCTTGCGATAGGAAGCTGCGAAACGCGGCGTGGCGGTAAGGGCAGGGGTCCCGGAATAAGGACTGACGCCGCACAGCCATTCAAACAGGGTGACGCCTAGGGCAAATAAATCTCCACTTTCGCAAAACTCATACTCGGCGCCCTGGAACAAATCTGGTGCCACATAGGCGTCTGTTCCCATATAGGGCCCTACGGATGGAACGCCCGAAGCACCGAAGTCGATTAATACAGGGGTGCCGTCCTCTTTGAGGAGTATGTTGTCGGGTTTGATGTCGTTGTGCAAAATGATGGTTTGGCGCGAGGGATCGGCATGCAAAGTCGCAATTCCTTCCATCAGACAAAATGCGACATGCCGGAAAAGGGGCAGTTCCGGGCGAATGCTGTTGTCGATCCGGTTTCGCAGCGGATTGCCGGAGACCAGTTCCAGAACCAAGTAATAGCGGCCATCTGCCAATTGGTTGAAGGTTTCATAGCCGACAATACAGGGATTGGATACGGTTTTTAGGGCATCCCTTTCGGCGAAAATCCGATCAAGAGCCGAATCCTGGTGGTACAATTTTATCGCAACCCAGTTGTCGCTGCCCTGAAGCGCTTTGTAAACTTGGGAGTCGCGGCCTTTCCCGATCCATTCTTGAATGGTGTACACACCGAAAATATCGCCTGGTTTTAGGATTCGATTGGATTCTCGGTGGGTTTCTTCAGCGATTTCTTTCAGTTCAAGCTGTAACTCGCCGATTTCCTGGGGCCGGTCCTTTCGTTGGAATTGGATCATCATGACGATGTCTGTTCGAAGGGATTCAGGAATGCCGATTTTGGCCAGTTTTGATTCGATAGATTCATACACGGATTGAGCGTCGGATATCAGATCCGTGGAATACTCGAAAGGCGGTTTGCCGATGAGCAGTTCATACGCTATAACCCCTAAACTGAAGATGTCCGTTGCCTCCGCAAAAGGCTGATGATGGTAAAGTTCCGGGGCGAGGTAAGGGGACCTCTGAAGTTGGAGGTCGTCGGGAAGAACCGTCAACCGGTTATCTTCAGGCAAGTAGGACAGATCGAAATTCATCAGTTTTGGCGTAGTCCCAAACATCATGATGTTTTCCGGGGTTAAATTGCGATGGACAATGCCTTCCTGATGAACAGCTTCAAGACCTTTGGCAATGCCTCGTATGATAGGCAAGGCCTTTTCAAGAGAAAAGGGGCCGCTTTTCTTCATCACATTGGCGAGCGTACCTTCTTTTCGAGACCAGTCTGAAGCTTCGATAATCAGGCCTTCTTCATGATAAATGTCCCAAACCTTCAAAATGTTGGGATGATCACTTATCCTAGTCAGTGCTTTGAGACTGTTTCGGCTTTTGTTCCGCTGGTTCTCCCGTTCTTCCTGGCCTAGAGTGGGATCGATGGAAAAAATGCGGAGCCGCTTGACGGTTTGGAGCTGATTGCTGGTAGGTCTTGCCAATAGTTCAATGAGATGCTGCGAGTCAGTGAGATTTTCCAAAATCTCATAGCCCGGAATCTCGAGGCCCTTCCGCCGAGGGGATTGGGCTTCGTTGCGGAGGCGTTCCGCAATCTGCCTAGCTTGGGCGGTGGTCAGTATGGAATTCGGCTGCCCTAGGCAGCGTTTGAAATATTTCGTAAAGGTGGCAATGCTGTCGAAGGTAGGGGCTTTTTTTTCCGTTTTCGCTCCATCGGCGTTGTGGACCGTAGCATCCGGGTTTGTCAGAAGAACAATAGATTGAAAGGGATAATCTTTAGGTATAAAGGGAAGTTTCTTTCTGCAAAACCCTCGCAGAACTTTTGCTTTGTAGTTGTTGGAGCGATGCGGATCTGTACATGGGGTCTGTTCGGGCCCCCTGAACCATTCGTAGGGGCGAACTTCGATTTCTCCGAACCAGTGTTTAAGTTCGACAATGGCTGTACAAAAGGATGAGACTACAATAAGGTCGCATTCAAGGTATTGGCTGGTAGAAGGGTCGTAAAGATCGAAGTTGGGGATTAGTTCAATTTGCTTTCCGAGAGCAGCGAAAATTTGTTTGAGAGCATTTTTTTCATGAGGAAATTTGCTTTTAATGTCCATATATTTTCTTCCTGATGCCATCATTACACGTGCTTTTGAATCACTAGTGATATCTGAATAATCAACACTTGATTGCTCTTCCAAATTACTCTTGATTGCTTCAACATGGTATTTTGGAGAAAATATTGGTCCGGAAGAAACAATTTGAGATATTATTTCTTCTAATTTCGACTTGATAACATCACGATATCTTTTTGTTTTCAAAAGATTATACACATCAGGATTCAAAAATGAATAATTTATAATTTCATTGATCAATCTTGGTGTAAATCTTTTACGTTTGTTATATTCATTTTCTTTTCCTTGAAACACCTTGTGATTCCAAAAATTTGATGTGATAAGATGGTAATATGGATATTCAGGAAAACACTCATCTTCATTGGTGAATTTTTTCCATAAATATCTAAACATATTGATCAGTTCATCATCAAACGGAAAGCGATTCTCACGATTCGGATTTTCTTCAATTAAATAACAGATTGAAAGAAGCAACACAAATTTATTTGGATTTGCTTTTTCAGATGACTTCCAAACGGATATCCTATTAATTTGTTTTAGTAATTCATCTATTTGCAAATCAGACATGTCTCTGCCTCTTCCTCTTCCCTGATATTATTCAGAATGCTATCTCCTTCTGTTCGGAAATCCATATTTTGAAAATGATCAAGAAGTTTTTTCTTTCCTAATGATGTTTTATTAGTAACCTTTGAAGCTGCGTTTTTAAGGATTTCATCTCGCCTATCAATGAGCTCCCTTAGCGTTTCACCTTCACTCCAGGTATAATTTTTTTTCCTGCTATTGATATTTTTGTAATCAAAATTAGATTCCCTGAAATTGTCATAAAATTCCTCGAATTGACAGGCCTTCTGAAAACACTCAGGATGGTTGTCATATAACGCAATCCATTCTTCTTTCCTTTGAAAAAAGCAAAAATAACAACCCGATCTACTTCTCCATTTATAGTAATCAGGAATCCCAACATCTGTTTCCGCCAATATTTGAAAAACATCTCTTTTTACTATATTATCCTCAATAAATGGATAAAATGGCACAATATTGTTTTTGCCATGGGGATCATAGCCCATTCTGTCTTCATCAGCTCGCAAGGCAATATAAATATAGGCAAAATCATTGCCTATATATTTTTCAAAAGGTTCAATTTTGAGTTGCCGGGTACACCAACGATTTGTTGGTGAAGGAAGACATCCATAATATATTCTTAGGAGCGCAGTAAAACGATCCGTTTGCGGTTTATTTTTCGGAAGCCTAATAATTCTGATCTGAAGATAGGCCTCCATGCGCTCCAAGTATTCATATGTTTCTGGCAATTCATGGCCCGTATCCAAAAAAACATATTCTATATTCGGAACTCGATCTTTCAGATACACCGCCAATGCGGCGCTGTCTTTCCCGCCCGACAAAGCCAGAATATGTCTTTTATTATCGCTTTTTCTTGGCATCTATTTTTCTTCCCTGTTAACTGCATTTTTAATTAGTTCAACAATACCTTAAGGCAACATCCAAATGAGCAAGATTTCGATCATATTAGTCCAAGTACCATTAGAACAACGCTGTTTCTGTATGCAACAATTCGAAATACATTTGATTTGATAAGAATTAATTAACTTGATAGTGTAAGTATATTATTTTAGAAAATATGAACATACAAACAATATGAAAGCCATGGTTGCAGAATAAAACATAAATATTCTAAAAGTCTTTACGGGCTTTTCTTTTCTTGAAATCGGTCAACCACCATCCCAAGTTGCAAATTCAGCAACTCAATCTTTTTCCCCGCTCTTCGTTTTATCACCCAACAAATGTTCACCCATCATTATTAGTAATGATTTGAGTTGATCAGGATCATTTCCCTCTATCAATCGAGCCATCTTTTCTTTCACACCTGCCATCTCCTCCTTATTCATCCAGACGATTTCGCTTTCCATAGTTCCGTCCGGGCGAGTTAACGAAATCAGCCGCGCCTCTTTGCCTTCTTTACCTTCTGGCAACCTCCGCCGCTCCTCTGCCGCTAATCGCTCCAGCGCCAGAAAACGCCGGGCAAGGTCATGCATGCGAGTTGAAAACCCACTCAAATCCGCATCGCTCCAGGATTCCACCAGCCGCTGACTGACGATGGTCCCAATGGCGGATACCCACTCATTGTCCGTTCCTCGGTTCCGCGCCAAGATTGCTACCAGCGGCTTCAAGCGTTTCTCGGAACACCGCCTTACCAAGGGCGTAGCTCGTTCCTTCAGGTCTTCACGAAACGTCTTGAGATCTCCCCGGCTACCGAATGCTTCCTGAAGGACCATTCGGATCCTGTCCTCCAGCCGCTCGAATGCCTGGGCTAGCTCCCCCACCGCATTGCGGAATCGATTTTGGAAATCTTCGACAGCTTGAGCGTCGAAGTCAGGCGTGCCATCAAAGGCTGAAACACCGACAGCCTTTGGCAGATCCGTGAACAGCAAATCAATGGGGTCTTTTGAATGGAGCAGTGCCTGGAGCAGGTTCCGGGCCTCCCGGCTAACCGATCGGGTCTCTTTCACGTAGGCCGGCAGCCGGTCCGCAAACTGGACCAGCGGGCCCACAATGTTGACCATGGTGGAGTTTCGCAGTTGGCGATCCTCCTGGAACGGGCTGCTATTCAACAACTCCTGGTAAACTCGGAAGACTTTCCCCTGAATGCCCAATGGCGAAAATTTGCGCACGTCAAAATATTCCGGCCGCTTGACCATCAGTTCCAGATCTTCCGGTGTCAGATACGGGATGAACGCTCCCTCCTGATACAGCGCCGTATCTTCGGAGCGGACCAGGAGATACAGGCAGATTAAGATAGGGATCGGGCCATCCTTCATTCCAAAGGGCGGCTTCCGAAGCATGGCGATCAGGTTAGGCAGGTGCAACAGCGCGTCCTCGGTCCGGTCCAAAGCTGTGTCAAGGGCCTGCCACGCCGCATAAAAATGAGTATCCGGTTCCGGCGGGAAAAACCGCCATGCCATTTCGCCATCGTGTCGATGCAGTCCCTCGGCCGCCAACATCGTTCGGTAAATGGCTACTTCCGGGCCTGTCCCGCTCAGCCCCAGTTTCTCCTTGGTTTCCCCGTTCAGCATGGCTTGGATGAGTTCCCGCTGTGCACGGGCCGCAGCGGAGGACAACCGAGCCCGGTTAATCAACTCGTTCCGAATCACCGGACAGCTTTGATACGTCTCGTCGCACAAGCGGGAAAGCAATCCCGATAAGTCCCGTATGGAACTCAAGTCATACCGGCGTTCTCCGCTTTGCCAGACCACTTCAGGGTTGCCAGGGGTATACAGATCCGCCAGAAACCGCTTTAGCTGCTCCTCTGCGGCACCGGCTCGAAAAAGGGCCTCGCGCCGGGCCACACCGTCCCGTTCTAGTTCAGGCGCCTCTGTCAGGATGGCGGTAGCAGCCGCAGCTTCCAGTGCCCGTTCCCGGAGCCGGTCCTCCTCCCGGGCAAAAGCAACCAGAACGGGTCGTCCGTCGTCAGTCTTGCCCGGAAATCCATTCAATGGCCCATCATTGCCGAAAACATAAAGCAACAGGCCATCCGCTTCCTCCGCTTTAAAAGCCGTCACGGCTTCCGCAACATCGTCCACAGCACACCAATGCCGCTTAAAATGGCGCAGCGTGCCAGTGCGGTAGGAGTGGCGCGAAGCAGTCAAAGGCAACATGGGCGCCGCCTTCTCCAAAAGCTCCGCTAGAGGTCGTGCCGCGATGGCTGGTTTATGCCGGTCGATAGCCTCCGGGATGTCAATGTCGCTTCCCTCCCATAGCCGGAATTCATCGGCATATTCCCGGTAAATCAGCATCCCCTTTTCCGATAAAGGGCCCAGAGATGACTCCAGGGCCTCGTCGGCGTCCATTCCGGGCTGCGATACCGCAAAGCGCAGCAGGTCGCGGGAAGCCCGAAACCCAGACGGGCCAGAGATCAGATTTAAAAGACCGATGGTTTTGAGCAGGTTTCTCTGAGGCCTGGGCAGGTTGCGGGCACCATCGACTATATCGTGAATTTCAAACCAGCGGCTGGCCCCTGGGCGGCTCAGCGCCATGGAAGGAGCCGCCCCGAGGAAATAGTCATACAGCCGCTCAGGCCCGAAGGTCGGTGCGCCATATCCTGTCTTGTCCAGCTCCCGGTTTCCAAGGAACGCCGGCAGGGCGTGCGGTTCGCCGCCGCAAAGAAAGGCGAACAGCGTCCGATCGTTTTGAGCGAAACGGGTGCACAATTCCGGCAGCAGGGCGGCGGTCAGCGGATGGAGCGGGAAAAAGCGCGCCATTGACTTCGCATCGGCCCCGGCGATTTCCGTAACACCTAAACGATCCGTTTCCCGCTGATAATGTTCGGCCCAGTCCTTAACAGAGTGGAACGCATCCGGCGCTCGGTCCGGCCGACCTAACGCTTCTCCGATGAAATCGAGCATCTGGATGCGCGGCTCCACAAAGGAAATGTCCTCGAATCTCCCCTGAACTTTTCCCCATTCCTGTCGCTGAAGACGGCTGAGGCCAGCGCCATATGCTTCGAAAGCCTGGTGGAGGCATACCCAGAGATAAATGTTTTCGCTTTCCGCCAGGGTCTGGACAATGAACAGGTCGCCCCGGCCCGGATGCCGGGCCAGGTATTCGAGGTTCTTTCCGAACTCGTCGATAACGACGGCTAGGGGCGACCGGCTGATCCGGCCTGCTTCCTGGAATAACGCCACTAGTCGGGCGGCATCGAGTTCTTCACCGGAAAGATAATCGGCAATGTCGGCAGCCAACAGGTTGAAGGCTTTTTTGGTGGGGTCGGATTTACCAGCAGCGCCCACGGCCCGGGCTAAGGCCGCTCCCAGAGTTCGATTGACCGGCTCGAAGGCAGCGGTGGCGGGAACCCGAAAGAATCCCTTGGACTTGAACCGCCGCTTTTTCATTGTTTCCATCAGTTGCGCCGACAGCGCGCTATCCTTCCGCTCCAGCATGTTTCGGGCGGTGCGAGCTTTGGATTCTTTGATTGGATCGCCGCAAAGGGAAAGCAGAAAATGGACAAAGGCCGATTTCCCCATGCCGTATGGGCCAGTCAAGGACCAGGCGGATGCCCTTTGGCCATTGAGTCCAGCAGAAAGCCGATGAATGATCTCCAGCCCCTTTCCAGTCAGAAGATACCGATCAAGGGTTTCCGGGTCGTTCAGATCCCTTTCCAGGTTGACCGAGCGGGCGATTTGGGCATCGGGGCGAACAATTTCTGATAGTTTCATCACTGCGCCCTTCTCTTATAGTAAGCTTCCAGCGTCGCATCCCGCAATTCCATGGGATCGCTCTCGAACTGTAGTTGTTGATTGCCGTAGGATTCGGTGAACACGACTCCGTCTATTCCAGATGTAGCGCGGTCCAGCCGCCTGCCAATGTCGGTCTCGGAAAGCTGGAAGACGCGACCGGGGCTGTTCCACCCATAGGCAATGGCGCTCAGAGCCAGACTTTTCGCCCCCGCGCTGTAGTGATGTGCGAACTCGAAGCAGGCAGCCATAAAGATCGCATCCGGCAGATCTGCCTTCTCGCCTAAATGGAATCGATAATAGCCCTTGGTTTCCGCGGGCATTATAAAGCCCAAATGGGTAAAGGGGCATTCGATCTCGTCGGATTTGCTGTCTCGGGGGGGCGCATACATCCGAATAAAACAGGAAGCGTCCTTTTCGAAGGAGGAGGCCGATAAGCGGCTGAATCCTGGGATGTCGGCGGTATATTCGCTGAATTTCCGGGCTAGCTCCTTGGCAGCAAAGCCTCCGGCAGCTGACTGGTTGATCGAAATCGGCCATGCGGGAGCCACGATTGGCGGGACAAACAGATTCCAGTGGAGCAGCCACAGGCTCGCAGGATCTTCTAGGTAGGGATCCCATCCATCGTCGGCAAGGAGGGCTTTACCCAACGGCGCGGGTTGCATGAGACCGCTCACTTTGGGAACATCAGCTTTATCTTTAGGGGCGATGACGTGGAAGGCCACACACCAGAACCGGATGGATCGGACCATGTTCTTGCCCACCCCTAGGATTTCGATGGCGTCGTCTCGGTCGAAGATGGCTGGATCGCCGGATTGTGAATCGGCTCCATTTAAATCCAAAAACCCCGCTACTCCGTCATACCCTTTCTTGAGCCATCCATAGCGAGGGCAAAAAGTTTCGTGGCGGGCGAAAAATCCGGTTCGGGTTTTGTGTTGAGGGGAGGTCATTTATGTCTCCTACGTACTCTCGACCGAAAGCTCGGTGACGCATTTAGGTAGCCATTTTCTGACCATACTCTTGGCTACCGACCTTCGCAAGGAGCGCTGATATCCTCGCGAGTGAATTTCCAAGTCAATGGTTTTTGCTGTTGGCGCGTAAAACAACTGGAAAGAAAGGGTCCTCTCCTCCGACTCAGCAAGATTTTCGAAATCATTCGGAGAGAGGGCCTTTCGCTTTAGAATGGAGAAGCTTGGCAACCTCTTCAGGGTCCTGTCGGCCTCGCTGCCGATGACGCCGCCCCCGGCGGACCGCAGCAGCTCATTGATCAGCCAGGTCTCTACGCCCCTTGCCTTACGCGCGACTTCGTCCTAAGGCGTCCTCTTCTCCTCGAGCCGCTGGTACATCCACGGGACAAAAAGCATGTAGCGGACACGGGTCTGCACCGTGCTGGTGCCTGGGAAGAAGTGGTCCGAGAAGGCATCCCGGATGGTGCCCAGGCCGAGCTCGTCCCGCGTGTCCTGCTTGCGGAACAGGTGGACTACGTCCAGCATCTTCTGTCGGTCTTCCGCCAAGAAATCCACCCATCCGAATGTGCTTGGCATGGCATGCTCTCCGTACTAGGCTCACAATTTCCTTGGTTTTGCTGAGCCGCTTTCGGTTCCCGGGCCTGCTGAGGCTCCGTCACAACTCTGTTTCTTTTACTGTTTCTTCGATGAAACGCTCCATTTCCTCTTTCTTTGGGAGCTCGAGCTGGTACTTGGAGACGAAGAGGCCGTTGTCCATGCCGGCCAGCGCATACTCCACCAGCGTGCGATCCCTCTGGGTGCAGAGCAGAATGCCCACCGGCGGGTTGTCCCCGTCCGTCATCATGTTTTTCCTGTACCAGCTCACATAAGTGTTCAGCTGGCCGATGTTTTCGTGGCTGAACCGGTCGAGCTTCAGCTCCACCAGGATGTGGCACTTGAGCACCCGGTGATAGAACACGAGGTCCACGAAGTTGTGGGTGTCGCCGATCAGGATGCGCTTCTGACGGGCCTCGAAGCAGAACCCGTGACCCAGCTCGAGCAGGAAGTCCTGGAGCTTGTCCAGGAGCTGATCCTCCAGCTGGGACTCGCTCATGACCTCCTTTGGCTTCAGACCGAAAAACTCGAAGACATAGGGATCGCGGATCGCCAGCTTGGGCCCTGCGGTTTCCGCGCCTTTTTTGGCCAGCTCTGCCAGCTTTTTCTTGTCCTTGGACAACCCGGAGCGCTCGTAGTAGAGGCTGCTGATCTGGCGCTTGAGCTCGCGGACAGACCAGTTCCCGCGGATGCACTCGACTTCGTAGAAAGCGCGTTTGAGATCGTCATCGACCTTGATCAACTCCACGAAGTGAGTAAAGGACAAGGTACCCACAAGTCGATCTGTGGTGACGCCCCATTGAGCAGAACCCGCCTGATCCATGGTCGGCTCTGCGGTTTCGGGAAGTGCAGGCAATTCGGAAATCGCTGATTTCCCTTTCTCGGGCCAACTGAATTTGGCAATCACCGATTTCCGAATCCGGGGATAGGTCGTATAAAGTTGCCGGCAAAGACGCAAGTATCTGGCAGAGTAGCACTGGTCGAGGGAGGTTTTCAGTTCTTTGCTCAGAAGTTCGAGGACTTGATCCCCATAACCCGCTCGGTCCGAACCCTTTTGCTCAAATTCTCTGATATAGCAGCCAATCACCCAGTTCCTCAGCGTCAGACTGACGTTTACGGCCCGCCCTGCCTGGGCGGCCATGTATTCGTGGGTTTTCCGGATGGTGTCGACAAGCGCACTGAAATCGAATCCTGCGTTTTCCACCATCGGTCACCTTTCCCCGTCGCTTTGGCAACGGCCGCTAGCCGGATGCGCTGTGAAATCACTCCCCCTGAAGTCCCATACTTTCCGCTCCAACCGCTCGGCCAGCGAATTCAGCAGATCCGCCTTTTCAATGCACGTGACCCACTCCTCGGGGATTGCCTTCACTCCAAGGCCCCACTGACAGCCCCCGCAATACACGCAATGGAGTCCGAGTCCCCGTTCGTGTTCGCCCCCCGAAGGACGGTCTTGCGGTAGTCGCCCGGGGTCTGCAGAAAGCAGTAGAGCGCCAGGGCCACGGCCTCCTCGCCCACCCAACCCCGGCCGAGGTGCTCCAGGGCCTCCTCCTCGCCCTCTCCAGGGACAGGAACTCGGTGGGCGCGCCCAGGGCGTCGCCTATGGCCAGTCTGAAGAGCAGGCCTTTAGCCTTGTCACTGTCCATGGGGTTCAAGGAAACACCCCCTTGACCTTGCGTTCCAGGGCCTTGAACAGGGGTTCGTAGCCGGTGTTGTCCTTGCGGCGGCAGAGGCTTTCCACCAGGCCGTGGTAGTATTGGGCCTGGTCCTCGCGGCCCCGGTTGAAGCGGTCCCACACGGCCTCCCCGTGGGTT
>CAYXDR010000002.1:0-3172 GCA_964463515.1 uncultured Desulfobacteraceae bacterium
TACGGTGGAAAAGTAGATATGGTGGTGAGTTTTCTCATCACGGTCCGCCTCGCACTTCCGGCGGTGCTTGTAGCCGTTGCGGTTGTAGCTCTCATCGGGGGATCCATGCAGATCGTCATTATCACCCTGGGATGTTTGATATGGGACCGATTCGCGGTGGTTTTGCGAGCCACGACACAGCAGATTCGTTCCATGGACTATGTGCCGGCTGCCCGCGCTGCCGGCTGTTCCACGGTCCATATCATTCTGCGGGAAATCATGCCCAACCTTTTCAACAACCTGGTGGTGGTCGCCACACTGGAGATCGGACGCGCGATTTTGCTGGAAGCAGCCCTATCGTTTCTGGGAATGGGAGTACAACCCCCAACACCTTCATGGGGCCTGATGATTTCGGAAGGCAAGGATTTTATGCTTTTTCACCCATATCTCATTACAATCCCAGGCGTGGCCCTGTTTTTCCTTGTACTCGGAATGAACCTTTTGGGCGATGGGCTTCGAGATGTTACTGCCCCGGAGGGAAGTTCATGAGCGGGGTACTGGAGGTGAGAAATCTCTCTGTGGATCTTCCCCTTTCCGCCGGAATGCTTCATGCGGTGCAGGGAGTCAGCTTCACCGTGGGACGGGGGGAGACCTTCAGCATCGTAGGCGAGTCGGGATGCGGAAAGTCCATAACAGCTCTGGCGGTAATGAATCTTCTTCCCAGGGGGGCTATTCGCTGGGCGGACGCCTTGTTGTTCGAGGGGGAGGACTTGATCGCGCTCGATGAAAGAGCTATGGGAAGGATACGGGGCGCCCGCATCACAATGATATTTCAGGAGCCCATGACGTCTCTCGATCCATGCTATACCATAGGAAATCAGCTCGAGGAAGTTTTTCTCGAACACCGACCGAATAACCGCAGAGAGGCAAAAGACCGTGCAGTCTTTCTACTGGAAAAGGTGGGCATCACTGCGGCATCTTCACGACTGAGTCAATATCCGCACCAGCTATCCGGCGGACTGAGGCAGCGCATCATGATCGCCATGGCTCTCATGTGCAGCCCTGCCCTTATCATTGCCGATGAGCCAACCACCGCACTCGACGTGACGATTCAGGCCCAGATACTCTCGTTGTTGGCATCCCTTCAAAAGGAATTTCATATGGGGCTTCTGCTCATTACTCATGATTTAGGGGTGGTGGCCAGGGTGTCCGATCGGCTCGCTGTCATGTACTGCGGGCGTATTGTAGAAACGGGAAGTGTCAAAGAGGTGTTCGAGAAACCCCTTCACCCTTATACACTGGGATTGCTGAACTGCATCCCAGTACCGGGGAAAACCCTGCCAGGCGAAGAACTCGGTTCTATCCCCGGCTTGGTTCCTACCCCCATAGGCGATTTTACAGGCTGCTCCTTTCGGAACCGCTGTCCTGAAGCCATCCCTTCCTGTGCCGGCTGTGACATGGAACTCGTGGAGGTTTCCGTTGGGCACAGCCACAGCTGCGTGGTCCGGCGCTATGAACAGCGCAAGGAGTTCAGGAACGTATGAAATGACGGAAACCATTCTGCGCATTGAAAACCTGATGAAAACGTATACGGTAGGCGGCGGCGTGTTCAAAGGAAAGCGCCTTCTGCGAGCGGTGAATGGAGTAAACCTTTCCGTGCCGAAAGGTTCCGTCCTGGGCCTGGTGGGAGAATCAGGGTGTGGGAAAACCACGGTTGCCAAAATGGTTCTTGGTCTGGAAAAAATAGACAGCGGCTCAATTTTTCTGTCGGACAGATCCATATCTGAAATGAGTTCCAAAGACATCGCCGGTAAGGTTCAGCCGGTGTTTCAAGATCCCTATTCATCTCTCAACCCAAGAAAATCGATCGCCGATATTATTTCCCTCCCTCTCAGGGCACTGGGGATTAGCGCTGGAAGGAGGCAATGGGAGCCAAGAGTGGATGAAATCATGGAGATCGTAGGATTGGCACCCAGGCTTAAATACAATTATCCAAATCAACTTTCAGGCGGGCAGCGCCAACGAGTCGCAGTGGCCAGAGCCTTGATAACCAGGCCTGAAATGGTGCTTTGCGACGAGCCCACCTCCGCATTGGACGTGTCGGTGCAGGCACAGATACTGAATCTGCTCATGAGACTTCGGCGTGAACTGTCCGTGACATACATGCTTATCACTCACAATCTTTCGGTGGTGGAGCATATGGCCACGAGAGTCGCTGTCATGTACCTCGGGAGAATCGTCGAGGAGGCGGATACGTCCGCCCTTTTGGCTTCGCCCCGCCATCCTTATACACAGGCGCTTCTTGCCTCGATTCTCACACCGGATCCCTGGCTGGGCCTTCCCGAGACCCACCTGGGAATTGTATACCCGAATCCTGTCGACCCCCCTGCTGGATGTACTTTCCACCCGCGTTGCCCTAAGGCTGACCAGATATGTGCTACCGTAGCCCCCACCCCGATCGTGGAGGCCGGGCGGCTGGTGGAATGCCACCATCCTGAACCTTTGTGAGGAGTTAAATATGACACGAGAGAATTGTTTGTCTCTGGCCCGTACTATGTGTGAAGACGGCACTTTCTTCGAAATTCTGGCACGCAGGGTGGCGCACCCGACCGAGAGCCAGAACCCTGACCGTGTTGAAGAACTCAGGGCTTATCTTACCGGCGAGATTGGCCCCTATCTTGCCGATTTGGGATTTACATGGGAAGTACTCGAAAACCCTGTGGATGCCCGTTTGCCTTTTTTGATCGCCGAACGTATCGAATCCCCTGATCTGCCCACCGTCCTGACTTACGGTCACGGCGATACGGTGCTCGGCATGGAAGGGCGCTGGCGGAAGGATTTTGATCCCTGGAAGCTCACACGACATGGAGATCGTTGGTTCGGGCGCGGAGCTGCGGACAATAAGGGCCAACACACTATCAACCTTATGGCCGCAGATTGTGTGCTTCGAGAAAGGGGCCGGCTCGGATTCAACTTGAAAGTCTTGATTGAAATGGGAGAGGAAATGGGATCTCCCGGTCTCAAGGAGTTTTGCGAGCAGCAGAAGGATCGTCTGGCTGCCGACGTGCTTATCGCCTCCGACGGCCCACGCATCGATCCGGACACCCCTACATTGTTCGGAGGGAGCAGGGGTGCGTTCAACTTCGATCTTAGCGTCAACCTGCGGGAGGGAGGGCACCACTCAGGCAACTGG
>CAYXDR010000002.1:3182-24233 GCA_964463515.1 uncultured Desulfobacteraceae bacterium
GCTTTTGAGCAACCCGGGCGTGATTCTGGCCAACGCTATTTCCTGTTTGGTAGACGGACAAGGCCGCATCCTGGTCGATGAACTCAAACCGGACGGAATTCCTGACTCGATTCGCAGCTCTCTTGCACGGGTTCAGGTGACAGGCAGGGGCGGACCTCGGATCGATCCGGAATGGGGGGAGCCGGGGTTAACTTTGGCAGAAAAGGTATATGGATGGAACACGCTGGAAGTCCTCGCCTTCGAGTGCGGCAGCCCCGCGGCGCCGGTGCATGCAATTCCTCCATCGGCCTGGGCGCGCTGCCACATGCGCTATGTGGCGGGGTGCAATCCAGAGACTTTCATCCCTGCAGTCAAAAAGCAGCTCGACAAGAACGGCTTCGGTGTAGTGGATGTGACCCCGGTGCGCACTGCGTTTTTCCATGCAACCCGCACGGATCCCGACAGTCCATGGGTGGTGTGGTCGTTGGCATCCGTGGAGCAGACTACAGGAAAAACCCCCACCTATCTGCCGAACCTGGGAGGTTCCCTGCCCAATGAGGTCTTCATGTATACGCTGGGGCTTCCTACGGTATGGTTTCCCCATTCCTATGCAGGATGTTCCCAGCATGCGCCCGATGAGCATGTACTGGAAGGTCTTATCAGCGAAAGCCTGTCAATGATGACGGCCCTTTTCTGGGACCTGGGGCAACGTCCGCCCTTGTAATCCAGTAACTGGCAAGGGAAGAATCCTTTGAATTTTTGCAGAAATCGTTTTATGGTTCGAGCACAATATTCTTTGTGTTTTTTTGTTCATTGGGGGTAAAAATACAGCATGGCGAATGCTACGGCGGAGTTTGTGAGGGAAAGAATTGCGGAGTTCGTTTTGGGCAGGCAGCGGGCCGGGGATGTGCAGCGGTGGAGAAGGCCGCTGGTGGGCTTCGCCGATGCCGCCGACCCCTTGTTTTTGGAGCTCAAGGAGGTGGCGTCCCCCACGCATGCCTTTCCCGAAGACTTATGCCCAGGTGCCCGGACCGTGGTGGCTTACTTCATCCCCTTTGCACCGGAAATCGCCTTGAGCAACAGCCGTGGACAAACGGCTTCTGAAAAATGGGCTGAGGCCTATGTGGCGACAAACAGTCTTGTCAGGGAAATAAACGAACATCTCGCTCTGGGCCTGGGACGGTTAGGGTTCCGCTGCGCAGTGCTCCCGCCGACTCACAACTTCGACACGACGCGGTTGGTAAGCGATTGGTCGCACAAACACGTTGCTTATGTTGCGGGGTTGGGTGCTTTCGGCCGCCATCGGCTCCTGATAACCTCTGAAGGCTGCTGCGGGCGGCTGGGGAGCTTCATAACCACGGCGGGAATTCCTCCTACGCAAAGAAAGCCGGATGCGGCATGCCTGAATGTATACAATGGCACCTGTGGAGTGTGCATGGAGAAGTGCTTGGTTGGAGCATTGAGGCCGGATGCCTTTGATCGGCAAGCCTGCTACAATGTTTTGCTTGAAAATGCGAAGGTTTACCAATCACTAGGCTTGGCGGATGTGTGCGGAAAGTGCTGTTGTGTCACTCCATGTTCCTTCAAAAACCCGGTGGCCCGGATTAGGGATTAGGTTATCACGCGATTGATCTGGGGTTTTACCTCTCAGAATGCTTAATAATTTGATAATTCAGTGAAAGCCGTTTCCATTAGTGTCGAGGCATTTGACAGGGCGCCCTACAAGCGATTCTATGGTCGAAAGGCACTCGTCCGATGGAAGAATTTTGAATCTTTCCCCTGCAGATATAGTCACATGACCGCCGGCCGTATAGTCGATGTGGAACCGAAGCCCGCATTGCCCCGGGTATTCAAAAGCCACATCGACAAGTTGCTCGATAAGACCCTGGCCGATTCCGGTCTCGTGGAGCTGAATTTCCACAGTCTTAACGCTTTTCCGGCGGACCGACTCGAGAGTGTCGATATCCTTGAGAAGAATTTTCGCAGAGCCTTCACTCACTTCAGCAATGCCGGTGAACAGCAGAGGGTCTTCGTTTTTGAGGAGCGGCGAGGTCCTCTGGAACAATTCCGGAAATACGACTGCTTCCACGGAGCCTGACAGGTCCTCGATGTAAACAACGGCCATCTGGTCGCCCTTTTTGGTGCGCTTAATTTTCATTTTTTCGATAATTCCCGCGATTCTCACTTCACTTTTGTCCGGACTGGAAGGCAGGTCCTGAATTGTCGCGGTGGCAAACCGATCCGCTTCGTTCCTGTATTTATCAAGGGGATGTCCGGTGATATAAAACCCCAGAGCGTTTTTTTCCTTGCGTAACTTTTCTCTTTCGTCCCATTCGTCGATTTCAGGAAACGACAGTAGTCCGTTTCCCTGGGAACCTCCGTGGAGATCGAACATGTCGAACATCGACATTTGATTGCTGTTTCGGGACCCCCCACAGAACTTCATAACGTCATCCAGCGCCGCCAGGAGACGGGATCGATAGATTCCGGTAAAATCCAGTGCTCCGCACTCAATCAGTCCTTCAATGACCCTGCGGTTGACCTTGCCCCCCTCGATCCTCCTGCAAAAATTCCCCAGATCCTTGAATGGCCCATTCTTTCCCCTTTCTTCAATGATGGATTCCACCGCCTTAAGGCCGACGTTTTTGACTGCGGCGAGGCCGAATCGGATTTTTCCATCCACTACCGCGAAGTCAGCCTGGCTCTCGTTTATGTCCGGAGGCAGGATTTGTATCCCCATTGCACGGCATTCCGCGATGTTTTTTATGGTTTTATCCTGGTTGCCCATATCCTGCGTGAGCAGTGCCGCCATGAATTCCACAGGGTAATGAGCTTTCAAGTAGGCAGTTTGATAGGCGATTAGGGCATAGGCAGCCGAGTGGGATTTGTTGAAACCATAACCTCCGAATTTATCAATCAAAGAAAAGAGATGTTCGGCAGTGTCTTTTGACACCTGGTTTGCCAGCGCCCCGTCTATGAATCGCCGTTTGTGAGCCGCCAGAACTTCGGGTTTTTTCTTTCCCACCGCCTTTCTGAGTTCATCAGCCTCGGCGAGGGAGTAGTCGGCGACGACTTGCGCTATTTTCATCACCTGCTCCTGGTACAGGATGACACCGTATGTCTCTTTCAAGACCGGGGCGAGCTGCGGCAGAGGATAACGGATGGATCCTTTTCCATTTTTGCCGTCGATAAAGTCCTTGACCATGTTGCTTCCAAGAGGTCCGGGACGGTAAAGGGCCACAAGCGCTATCATGTCCTCAAACACCTCCGGTCGTAGGTTCCGCAGGAGTTCTTTCATTCCCGAGCTTTCCAGCTGGAAAACGCCGGTGGTTTTTCCTTCAGAGCAGAGTTTGAATGAAGCTTCATCGTCGAGGGGGATTTTTTCTATATCGATTATCCTGCCCGTTGTCTGCTCTATCAGATCCATGGCCTGTTTGATAACCGTGAGGGTCTTCAGGCCCAGGAAATCAAATTTTATCAGGCCCAACTGCTCAATTCTGTCCATAGTGAATTGGGTGACGATTTCATCCCTGGAGCCTTTGAACAGAGGGAGATAGTCTACCAGAGGTCTGTCGGCTATGACGACCCCGCATGCATGGGTCGAGGCGTGCCTGGTGAGGCCTTCAAGTGCGCGGGATATTTTGATGAGTTTGCCCATCGGGCCTTCCTGCCGCTCAAGTTGTTTCAGCTGGGACTCGGCTTCTATGGCCGCCTCGAGGGTTACCCCCGGGCCTTCGGGAACGAGTTTCGCGATTCGATCCACCTCCCTGAGCGGTATATTGAGTGCTCGACCCACATCCCTTATTGCAGCACGGGCCTTCATGGTTCCAAAGGTTATGATTTGCGATACGTTTTCCCGGCCATATTTTTCCGCTACATATTTGATGACATCGTCTCTTCCTGTTATGCAGAAATCTATGTCAATGTCGGGCATACTTATTCTGTCAGGGTTAAGAAAACGTTCAAACAGCAATCCGTATTTCAGCGGGTCTATGTTCGTTATTTTCAGACTGTAAGCGACCAGCGAACCGGCTGCGGACCCTCTGCCCGGCCCGACCGGAATACCATTTTTGCGGGCAAACTCAATAAAATCAGCAACGATCAAAAAATAGCCGGCAAAGCCCATTTTTTTGATTATACCGAGTTCGTATTCAAGTCGCCGCCTGTATTCTTCAGCTTCCCCGCCGTGGGCCGGACTGTTATCCTGTTCCATGGATGCCATTCTTACTGCAAGCCCTTTTTGAGCGGCTTCGTCGAGCAGGTCCTCCAGGCTCCTTTTGTCCGGAAGTTTGAATACGGGATATTTATACCTGCCGAATTCCATTTCGTAATTGCACCGTTCCGCGATACTCCAGGTGGTGTCCAGCGCATCTTCGAATCCCGGCAGCGCTTCGAGCATTTCGTCCCGGCTTTTGAAATAAAACTCGGTGCCTGTGAACTTCAACCTTTTTTCGTCTTCAATTGTTTTTCCGGTTTGTATGCATAGAAGAACGTCGTGCACTTCTGCATCTTCCCGGTTCAGGTAGTGGCAGTCATTTGTTGCGACCAGCGGAATCGAGAGTTCCCCGGAAATTTCACGGAGGGCCTTGTTTACAATATCCTGCTTGGAAAGTTTGTTGGCCTGGACTTCGAGATAGAGTCTGTCTTCATCGAATATATGCCTGAGTTCGGTTGCCTTTTCCAGTGCCTCATCGTACATGCCCCTTAGGATAAAGTCGGGAACCATCCCTTTCAGACAGCCGGTCAGCGCTATAAGACCTTCGTTGTAGCGTGCCAGGAGATCCATGTCCACACGGGGGTTGTAGTAAAAACCTTCCATGTGCCCGAGAGTAATCAGCCTGCTGAGGTTGCGGTACCCGGTCTCATTCATTACCAGCAATACCAGGTGGTATGCTGTGGATGTTCCGTCGGAAGGCTGGCTGCGCTCCCGGCGGCTTCCGGGCGCGACATATACTTCGGCGCCGATGATCGGTTTAATTCCCGCCTTGGAAGAAAGGTCGTAAAACTGAACTGCTCCGAACATGTTGCCGTGATCGGTTACCGCCACAGCGGGCATGTTGAGAGCCTTGCATTTGGCAAGCATCTGCTCTATACGGATGGCGCCGTCGAGCAGGCTGTACTCTGTATGCACGTGGAGATGGACAAACGGTTGGGGGGCTGACACATTCACCTCTCAGGGGTATATTGGTTTCAGACTGCTCCGTGAAAGTTCCCGGTGCCGCACCGGTTTGACCTTTTGCAGCTGCAGTCCGCGTTGTTTCGTACCTTTTCCCTGACCCAGCGTCAGGATTATATCTGTTATGTTGCCTTCGACATCTTGTTGTGAGCCGGAGGCAATCCGGGAAAACCAGATTGTGAGTTCGGTCTTTACATAGACGGTTGTAGGCTCAACAACAAATATGATACGGTATGCGCCGTTGATCTTCAAGGCCGTTTTGCGCTTTCAGGGACGGCGGAGCACTAAAATCCTTTCCCAGGATATTCATGGAAAAGCCTTCAGACACAACTTTTTTCAAAAGGCTGGTATATGAGGCCCACCCTGCGCCTGGACATTCCATCGCTGGCGGAAGAATTGACACAGCCGGTAAGCCGATATTGAAGCCGATCAGGCTGAAGCCCAGGGATGCGGCGGTGCTGATTGTTGCAGCTGAGGGGCTTGTCAAGGAATTGCTGCTCTTGTTTATGGATGACAGATGCAGGGAAGTCCGGGATGCGGCCAGCTCTGTCAAGGGCCTGGAGGTTTTTCGAAAACGCTGCTTCGACTTTGTGATGTTGGATACAGCTTTACCTGCCTTTGACCGTGCCGCATTTCTAGCCGAGGTCAGAAAGGGCAGTCCTGGGACCGCCGTGGCGCTTTTCGGGTCCAAACTCGACGGTGGCGCTTTGGATCCGCCCGAAATCAGGGCCGATGCATTGTTCGGCCTCCCTCTGAACATGGACAGGCTTTTTCCCCTATTCTGTAGGGCCGTCAATGCGCGGAGGGGGTTAAAATGATGGTTTCCCCCGGCCATCAATCTGTTCCCCTTGCAGAGCGGATGAGGCCTGTAAAAATTGAAGAAATCGTGGGCCAGGATCACTTGCTCGGCCCCGGTGCTCCCCTTGAACGCACACTGCAGAGCCGAAGGATCGGCTCGATGATTTTCTGGGGCCCACCGGGCTGCGGTAAAACGACGCTGGCCAGACTCGTGGCCGGTTCCACCCGCTATCCTTTTCGGTCTTTCTCGGCTGTGACATCGGGGCTTAAGGAATTACGGGAGGTGATATCAGCAGCCCGGGAGGCTCTCGATCGTTTTTCGACTCCAACCCTCCTGTTTGTGGACGAAATCCATCGTTTCAACAAGGCCCAGCAGGACGCTTTTCTTCCACATGTGGAAGGCGGGCTCATCGTGTTGCTCGGGGCCACAACCCAGAATCCTTCCTTTGAAATCATCCCTCCTCTTCTATCCCGGACAAGGGTTATGGTTTTGAACCCCCTTGATAAATCTTCACTGAAAATTCTTTTGGATCGGGCATTAAATGACCATGAAAGAGGGCTCGGCGGGATGCGGGTGCAAATGTCCGACGAGGTGGTTGAAATGCTGGCATCGATGGCCCACGGCGACGGCAGGGCGGCCCTCAATGGGCTTGAAGCTGTTGTAATGGATGGTGCAGCATCCGGCACGTCGCCCGTGGTCGTTACTGCCGGGGAGGTCAAGAGGGTTTTCGGAAGACAGGCGCTTCGTCATGATAAGGATGGAGAAGAGCACTTCAATCTGATTTCGGCTTTTCATAAAAGCCTGAGAGGCAGTGACTCCCAGGCCGGTTTATACTGGCTTTACAGAATGCTCGAAGGCGGGGAAGACCCCCTTTTCATCGCGCGGCGCATGATAAGATTCGCTTCTGAGGATGTCGGGCTGGCCGACCCGCAGGCCTTGCCGATGGCGCTTGCCGCCTTCGATGCGTGGCGAAGGGTGGGTCCTCCTGAAGCCGAGCTGGCCCTTGCCGAGGCAGCGGTCTACCTTGCCGAAGCACCCAAGAGCAATGCATTGTATGCCGCCGAAAAAGAGCTGAAAAGGGAGATTCACGAGACCGGGCAGCTCGCTGTTCCCATGCATATACGCAACGCTCCCACTTCTTTGATGAAAAAACTGGGATACAGCAGAGGTTATCGGTACCCGCACAATTATCCCGGAGCCTGGGTCGAGGAGCGGTATCTGCCTGAAGGGGTGCGGCGCAGGGTGTTCTATAGACCCACGGACAGAGGTTTCGAGCGGGAGCTGAGACGAAGAAGGGCGTCAAGGAGAAAGTCTACACAGAGTCTATAGGGGAGGGCTCCATCTGTTTGTCGACCTGTCGTAGGACCAGCAGTCTTCCAGAGCCTTCCTGTAGGTATAATTTGGGTTTTCACACCACATGAGCATCTGCTGATGGGCGCTGTTCAATTGTTTGAATTTTTCTGTATCTCCTCCCGCATCGGGGTGATGATGCTTGGCCATCCGCTTATAGGCTTTCCTGATAACCGCCTGCCTGTCATTGGAGGCTAAATCCTGCCTTCCCAGATCCAGAATCTTGAGGCATCTCGTTTGCTCCCGGGAAAAGCGGAGAGTCGTCTTGCTTTCCGGTTTTATGCTCTCGGGATCAATGTCTTTTTCGATGCTGCCCTCCAGAAGGTAAAGCGCCGCCCGGCTTCGTGAAACCTTGTTTTCCAGCATGGCGTACCATTGCCTGCCGGATTCTAGGATCAATGTCTTGAGATCTTCGGCAGGCCTGTTCCCAGGGGTGCGCAGTTGGATGAACCTGGAAATTTCCTTCGACCACACCGAGAGGATGTCCAGTATCACATAGTCAGCAGTGAACGAAAAGGCGGCGTAACGTGCATTGAAGGTCCTGAGCAGACCTTCGGACAACGCCAGCACCCATTTCATTCGCTGTCTGCATTCAGGAGAACAATAGCGCCTCCCCGGCTTCAGGTTATCCGTCCCGCAGGATACGCAGTGCTTTTTTCTGGGGCCTTTTCGGAAAGGAATGACCCTGTCTTCGATTATAGGTTCCAGCGAGTATAAATGTACCTGCATTGGCTACCTTTACCTCTTTGTTTATATAAAACAGTCTCATACCTCAAAAAATGCTACTATAGCCTGTAGAAGAGGCTCTATCAATACAAAATGCGCCACCCATGCAACTTCCTTCATAGTTCTTCCGGTGTAAAGGCTACGACATCCGAAATCTCGTCGGTGTCGCAGAACAACATCGCAAGCCGGTCCACACCGAGTGCCATGCCGGCCGACTCTGGCATGTGGACCAGGTCTTCCAGGAATTTTACAGGTTTCGGATAAGGGGGTTTGCCGGCATCTCTACGCATCGTTTCCGCTTCAAGGAATCTTGTTTCTTGCTCCGCCGGGTCCGTTAATTCGCTGAAACCGTTTGCGAGTTCCATACCGCCTATATACAACTCGAACCGTTCAGCCACGGAGGGGTCGCACGCGTTTATTCTGGCCAGGGCTGCCATCGATGAAGGATAATCGTAAATGAAGACGGGTCGCTTTATTCCCAGTTTGGGTTCTATTTCACGCACCATGATTTCATCGAAAAGATCTTCCTGGATCGCGTTTTCCAGAGGAACCGGAGAATGCATCTCAAAAGCTTCTTTTACCGACAGCCTTTGCCATGGTGGGCTTAAGTCTATGACTTTTTTCGAGAAAGCTATCCGACCGCCATGCTTGACCTCATCGGCAGCTGCACAGATTAAATCTTCGGTTTCCCTCATCAGGTCCCGGTAGTCGAAACCCTTGCGATACCATTCAAGCATCGTAAATTCCGGGATGTGCAGGGAGCCTCGCTCACCGGCGCGGAAGCATTTACAGATCTGAAATATCTTCGAATAACCCGCCGCCAGCAGCCGCTTCATACACAGTTCGGGGGATGTATGAAGAAACATGTTTCCGGCTGAAACGGCCTCTATGTAGGGTTCAGGCGCAGGCGCCGGAATAATGAAAGGAGTTTCCACTTCCAGGTAACCGCGTCTGGAGAAGAAAGCCCTAAGGGCCGAACATACACGTGCCCTTAAAGCCAGGTTGGAAGCTTTCGAAGTCAATGCTGTAAGGCCGCTGCCGGCGGGAAGGTTAGTCTTTGACCCTGGTGACATATTCACCGGTTCTGGTATCCACTGTTATCCTTTGGCCCTCTTCTATAAAGGGGGGAACCCTGAGGACATATCCTGTTTCGAGTGTGACCGGTTTTGTATCCCCCGCCACGGAATCTCCCTTGGCCCAGGGATCGGCCTGGGTCACCGTCAGGTTCACAAAATTAGGAAGTGTGATGCCGATGGCCTGGGTGCGGAAAAAAAGTATATCCACTTCCAGGTTGTCGATCAAATAGTTGACGGCATCTCCGACCTGATCGGCTGTAAGAAAGCTCTGTTCGTAGGATTGAACATCCATAAAGCAGTATTCATTGTTCTGGCTATAGAGGAACTGCATCGTGCGTTCTTCGAGATCCGCCGGCTTGAAGGTGTCCACCGAACGATATGTCTTGTCCACTATAACTCCGGTGACCATATTCTTAAGCCTGCAACGGTAGAGAGCCTGCCCTTTGCCCGGTTTAGAAAATTGAAAATCCACGATGATGTATGGTTCATCGTCCAGCAGCAGTTTCAAGCCTTTTCTTAAATCGCTGGCGTTATACATTCGCTATAATTTCTCCTCGTGTATTTTTATGCCGGCGTAAAGCGCCGGCGGAGCGGTTCCTTCCGTGGTGTTCCCATCACTGATTTCCCAAATTTATATAAGGAATGAGAGACTCGGTCAAGTCCAAATCCGGAGCAGAATTTTTTCCTTGGGGGATTTTGCTGGAGGAATCCAGGATCAGGCCACACCCCCTTTTCCGGGCAGAAGGCAGCTTTTGAGCCCAGGCTGTTTCCTGCGGCAGAAGGGGGTGAAGGCACAGCCGGAGATTCCGCCTTTACAGCGGATCAGGCTCTAAGGAAAAGCACTTGAGATATTGAAGAAGGAGCTGTAAACTCAAGAATTATGCAATTTTTTTCGAAGAGAAGAGCGAATCTTTTTCACAAGCTCTTTGAGGCGGGGCATTTTGTCCCGGTGCTCCTTCCAACAGGGAAGGAGGGTGTTGTTGTGGAGCAGGGGCTCGGTGCGGAGCTGTTCTCCGGCGCAGGCGACGGCCTGCTCCCATAGGGCGGTGTGGGGCAGGGGGGAATATTCTGCGATAAAGGGCATGAAGCCCAGTCTGCCGGCGAGGTTTATCGTGTTTTCAACCGAAGAAGGCGTTTGACCGGGCAGCCCAGCAAGAATATATGCACCTAGCTGGTCGGCTCGGAAGCCTGCGCCGGAAAGGTTAAGGGCCGCTCGTTCGAAATCCCCTGAGTGCAGCTTGTTGTCCAGGTTTCGGCGAAATTTGAAATCTGCTGTTTCCAGGCCGAGCCTGATTGTACAAAACCCGCTCCTGCGCATCAGCAAAGCGAGGTCTTTCGTGACTGCCGCCGCATGCATCGCGTTGGGTGTGTGAAAACGAACTTTCAGACCCCTTCTTAAGATTTCTTCGAGCATTGGCTCGATGTGGCCGCTGGAATTCACCAGCAGCGCGTCGTCATAAAAGGCGAAGTCTTCTACTTGATGGTATTCTTGCCAGTATTGTATTTGTTCCACGATTCCAAGTGGATCGGAAGCAGTGAAACGCGGTTGCAGAAAGGAACTCGCGCAGTATCTGCAAGAAAACGGACAGCCCCGGGAGGTCAGCAGGCAGATGTAATCGATTTTTCGGAGCATATCGAAAGCAGGGTACTGATGCCCCGCAGGAAGGCCTGCTGTATCGGCCTGCAGGCCTAATGACGAAAGGGCTCTAATAACATCCTCTGGATCTCCTCCCGGCACGACCTTGTCGGCGCCGCACACGGACAATGCGTGTTCCGTGCACAGCGTGGCGTATACTCCGCCGAGGATGACAGGGACCCCTGGGTGTACCTTTCTGACGAGGCCGATCAGGTCTTTGACCGCCGGGTACCAGTATGTCATCATGGATGTGACCAGAACAGCTGAAGGCCGCGAAACAGTTTTGAGCTCTTCTTCGATCAGGTCCGGCGGAACCCCGTAGCGATGGAACGGACGGTTGATGCCGGCAAGCGCCCGAGGAGTAGGGATTCGCTGCCGGGGGAATTTTCCGGTTCCGTATGCTTTGCGCTGCGGGGCTTTGATCCCTGAATGCGACTGCAGACCGGGGTGGCGGGTATCCAGACAGTCGATAAGCCGGATGTCGAAGCCTTTCGAACGCAGCATGGATGCTATGGTCAACAATCCGAGCGGCTTCGACCACATGTCAAAGGCGGCGAAGTCGTATATCCAGGGGTTTATAAGAATCAGGGAGGAAGCCATGTTTTTTTTGATCGAAGTAGATTCTGTTTTTCGAACCATCAGCCTGCGTTTGAACATTCAGCCGAAAAAGGGACGGGTTTGAAACAGGAGGCCCTTCCCGGGCCTTTTTCAACGGTAAAGGAGCTGCAAAAACCATGAGAGCTGTGGTTCAGAGAGTAAAAGAGAGCCGGGTGGAAGTCAAGGGAGAGACAATCGGCGAGATAAAAGCGGGTGTCCTTGTCCTGCTCGGGGTGGAGGGCGATGACTCAGAAGAGGATGCCGAATATGTGGCCAGGAAAATCGCCGGGCTAAGAATCTTTCCAGACCCGGAGGACCGGATGGATTTGTCCCTCCTTGACACGGGCGGTGCTGCCTTGGTGGTGAGCCAGTTTACCCTTCTGGGGGACTGCAGGAAAGGGAATCGGCCGTCGTTCGCCCACGCGGCGCCTCCAGAAAGGGCACTTATGTTGTATGAGCATTTCATGCTGGTTCTTCAGGGGCGCGGCATCCAGGTTTCGTCGGGCAGATTCCAAGAGATGATGGATGTGTATTTGGTAAATGATGGTCCGGTCACTATTCTCGTAGACAGCAGGAAAAGATTCTGAAGTAAGGGAGGTCCGGTATGAAGACTATGTCGGACGGAATTTTTTCGGAGAAAAAAAACCGGGCGGGAGTTCTCCCGTTTCTGGAGCGGCTGCAGAAAAACGGCTCCAGGCCAAAGACGGGCCGTCGTCCGACTGTAGAGCCGGAAACGGCGCCTGAAAATGAGTCCGATGACAGGGAGCCTATAGAACCCTCCGGTCCGGGCAGGGCAATGGGTGTTCTGCGCCTGGTGGTTTTCGCCGTAGCTGTAATATGGGTGCTTGCCGGTGTTTACCGTGACCCTATGCTGGCAGCTGTGGGGCGGTTTTTGATCGTGTCCCATCCCATCGAAAAGGCGGATATGGTAGTTTGCCTGGGGGGAAGCGCAGTGGAGCGAGGCCTGGAGGCGGCGGAACTGGTGAAGGAAGGCTACGTGCCCCGTGTTTTCATCTGCCGGGAAGAGGCTCCCGACGCACTGCAGGTTCTTCGGGCAAGGGGGGGCTGGTACCCGGAAACCTGGGAGCTGACCCGCGACATGCTGGAATCCCTCGGTTTGTCCGCAGACATCCTGGTAATTCCCGATGTACCGGCGGCTTCAACAGCCCAGGAAGCAGAGCAGGTACGCAGCTTTGCTGCGAGCGAGGGTTTCACCAACCTGATAGTGGTCACCTCCCCACAGCACACCCGCAGGGCCTGGATAGCTTTCCGGCATATGTTCAAAGACACCGGGGTATCGGTGAGTATGCGCCCGACACGTTTTTCCGGGTTCGAGCCTGAAGGCTGGTGGAAGAGAAGAAAGTATGTCCGCGATGTGATTTTGGAGTATATGAAGATTGTGTGGTATCTCTGGGCCTTGTGAGGAGACGTCCGTTTTCGGGCGGGGAGGACGGGCACCGCCTTCCCGGGTTTCTGTTAAGTTACGGTATCGGGAGAAAGACAATCCCTGTGCGCCCAGAGCATTTGCCCGGAGGTCCGGACGCTGAATCCTTGGTTTTTCAAAAAAGAGGCCAGCGACCTGAGGTTGTGATTCGGTAGCGTTCCTTCGTGGACTTCCACCGCCATCCTTTTTATGCGGGCCAGGCATTGCGGGGAAGACCGGTAAAGAATTTCGTATTCCGATCCCTCGCAGTCGAGCTTTATCAAATCCACACTCTCGATTCCGTGATTTCGGATCAAGTCTTCCAGGCTGATGGAGGGGACCTCTACGGGGATCCTCCCTTCCAACGGAAAGACGGTGGCCGCGGTGGTAAAAGAATTTTCCTCCTCTACGAGAAGCTCCAGCCAGCCGGTAGTGCCGTAAACGGCTACGGGCAACACCGTTATGTCGACATGAGGATTGATCTGGGCGTTGCGCGAGAGCTGCTCGATATTGGCGGCAATGGGTTCGCAGCAGATTATGCGTGCACCAGGCCGCATTTGTGCGATATGGAGACAGAAAAAACCGCCATTTGCGCCTATGTCCAAAACCAATGGACGCTCCGGAATACGGCCGCCTAAACCCCTCAGATAGCAGTCTTCAAGGAAGATTTCCTTGAATTCGTGGTAAAGACTCCTTGGGACTTCCATTGTGACGCCGTTCGGGAGAAGGAAAACGACAGGGTCTTCAGTGGTCAAGCCGAATTTGACGGCAAAGTGTTTCCACCAGTTGGAAACGTTTTTGAATAAGCGGATATATCGTTTCATTTCTTAAGGTTCACCTTCGAGGCCGGTTCCCTGCTTTCCAGCCCTCGTGGTAAATTGAGACGACGTAATTGGTCCCGGCTTTTCCATTGACCGGCCACCGGCTCTAACCTATAATCCCCACGTTTATTATGCTTTTGAACTACGGATAAGACAAGGCCTTTTTGCCGCGGGCGCAAGGGAGCGGAAATGATGCTTTCGGCATGTGTAATCTGTTTAAATGAAGAACGCAACATCGCACGCTGTCTTTCCAGCCTGGAGCTGGCGGACGAAGTCATAGTTGTCGATTCCGGAAGCACCGACAGGACAGTGGAAATCGCCTCTTCCTATACTGATTCTGTTTTTCACCGCGATTGGACTGGATACGCTGATCAGAAAAATTTTGCGATGTCCCGGGCAAGTGGCCAGTGGGTATTAAGCGTAGACGCGGATGAGGAGATTTCCGGGGAACTGAAGAGGGAAATAGATGCGGTTCTGGCTTCAAACCCCCGTGAAGCCGGCTTCAAAATTCCCCGCAGGTCTTTTTACCAGGGGAGATGGATTAACCACAGCGGCTTTTATCCTGACCGTCAGCTCAGGCTTTTTCGGCGGGATTGTGCCAGGTGGGTGGGCCGCCGGGTCCACGAGCGGGTGGAAGTGGATGGGCCGGTCGGAAAACTCGAAAGGGATCTCCTTCACTATCCCTACAACGGGGTGATATCCGGGCAGTTGAAAACCGTGGATGCGTTTTCTTCTCTTCTTGCGGAGGACCTTCATGAAAGGGGAGCCCGTTTCAGCCTCTGGCTCCTCATCGCCCGCCCTGCTTTCAAGTTTCTGGAAGTTTATGCGCTGAAAAAGGGTTTTCTTGACGGCATTGCCGGGTTAATCATCGCGGTTACTTCTGCTTACGCATTGTTCGTGCGCTACGTTAAGCTGCGTGAAATGGAAAAGGGTATCGGCGATTGATATGAAGCCGGATCTGTCGGTCATTGTCGTAAATTACAACGCTACGGATTATCTGGAAAGATGCCTGGAGTCCATCCGGAGGCAGACCGGGGTGGTTCATCAAACGATCGTGGTCGACAACGCGAGTTTGGACGGCGGAGTGGAGATGATCGCGCACCGGTTTCCGTGGGTTTTTGTGATTGCCAACGAACACAACGCGGGGTTCGCAGCCGCGAACAACCAGGCTTTGAGCCAGTGCCGGGGCCGCTATATTTTATTTTTGAACCCCGATACGGAAGTCCTGGACTGTGCCTTTGCCCGCATGGTGGGCTATATGGAAGCGAACAGGGCTGTGGGCCTTGCCGGCTGCAGGCTGGTCAATCCGGATGGATCCCCCCAATCTTGCACTGAAGAACGTTACCCGGGGCAGAAATACGCCGCAGGAGAACTGAAAGGTCTTAAGGGTGGTATCGCTTGGGTGATGGGTGCGGCAATGGTTGCGGATGCCGAGTTGATAACCGCTCTGAAAGGCTTTGACGAGCGTTTTTTCATTTACGGGGAAGATGCTGATCTCTGCCTGCGGGTCAGGAAGGCCGGGATGGAGGTGGGCTTTATAAACGATGCGGTGGTGGTTCATTGGGGTGGGCGCAGCGAGAGGGGCAATGAGCCCCTGGAGGTCTATAGCAGGAAGTTCGCCGCAGAGATGCTTTTTTTCAGGACTCATTACTCTGAAAAGGCTTTCCGTGCCATAAGAAGGGCACATTTAATGAAGGCGCTTTGGAGGATCGTAACGATCAGGCTCGCCTTGCCGTTTATGAGGGAGAAAAGAGGCGCTCTAACTAAGCTTTCGCGCTACCAGCGCGTTATGAAGGTATTGAGAAATAGATACAAAGCTACCGGTGCGGAACGAGTCCGAGTTGGCTGAATTATAGTCTGGGATAATCGAAATCGGGATCGCTATCGGTATCGGAAATTGATCAGCGCTCTTTTCGACCCCGATACCGATTCCGATACCGACGCCGATAAGCCCGGGATGGTACTTTTTGCGAACTCATCATTGTTCGAAGATTTTCAGAAACCCTTAACGGCCGGGTAGGGGAGATCCTTGTGTTTATTTTCACGATGAAGGCAGGTGCCTAGATGAAAGTCGCCGTTGTGGTACCCAAATACGGGCTTGTCGGAGGGGCCGAGCGAGTGGCTTTCGAGCTCACAGAGGGCCTGGCGCTTCATGAAAACCTGGACATCCATGTTTTCGCCAATGCCTGGCGTCCGGGGGCTTCCCCCGTGAAGTTCCACCGGATACCCCGTATATTATTCCCACGCTGGCTCAGGCCCCTGGCTTTCGCTCTTATTTCGGCGAGGATGACTGCACGGGGGCGGTTTGATTTAATACACAGCCATGAACGCATTGTCGATATGGATGTATTTACGGTGCACGGGATTCCGCACCGCACATGGATCCGCGAGGCTCGCGGCAAGCCTATGAGTCTTTTCGATCTTTCGGTAGACTGGGTTGAGAGAAGAGGGTTGAAGCGGGCCCAGCCTTTCATTTTACCCGTGTCTTCCCTGGTCAGGGATGAATTGTGCAGGGTCTATCGGTTGCCGGAAGACAGGACCAGGATAATTCATCCCGGCATGGATCCCTACAGGTTCGTTAGACGGGACGCAGCCGCGCTTGGGGCTGAAATGAGAACCAGCTTCGGTTTCAGCCCGGTGGATATCGTCGTGTTGTTCGCGGGCATGAATTTTGAGATAAAACGTCTGGATCTGGCCATAGAGGCTTTTTCCGAGGCCGTGCGGGCGCGGCCTGAATCGCAGCTTAGGCTTCTGGTGGCCGGACGCGGGGATCGAAAGTACTACGCGGCCCGGGCCGGGGAGCTGGGTGTCGCCGACAGGGTGAAATTCGCCGGAGTGGTGGAGGATATGGCCGCCTGCTACGCTTCTGCCGATGTTTTTTTTATGCCCAGCCGGTTTGATACTTTCGGACTGGTTGTGCTGGAGGCGATGGCGGCGGGGCTTCCGGTGATCATTACAGATCGAACAGGTGCGAAAGACCTTGTCAAACAGGGCGGAGAGGGGTTTATAGTTCCCGTGGACGCAGGGCCTTCCGAGTTCGGGGAGTGTATATCCCGCCTTACGGACAGGGATCTGCGCACGAAAATGGGGTGCCTGGCGAGGGCGGCCGCGGCCGATAATACCTGGGATTCTGCCGTCTCACAGGTTGCCGAAGTATACATGTCCGTCGGGAAAGGCTTGTGATGGAAAATGCACCTGCCTCTTGTATCATTTGCGGCTCTACCGAACGCCGAATTCTTTTTACTGAAGGCCGATGGACCGTGATGCGCTGTGAAGGATGCGGGCTCGGCTTTACGGATCCACGTCCCACCGACCGGGAGCTGGAAGCATTATACCGGCAGAACTATTTTTCTGAGCAGTATGACGAGGGTCTTAGGCCGGGAACAGCCGGATTCAACAGAAGACTCAACGGAGAAACCCACCGCGTGAAGTTCATCAAGAGGTTGAACAGGGGAGGGGATGTACTGGACCTGGGCTGCGGTTATGGGTATTTTCTCTATGCCTGCCGCGATGCGGGCTACCGGGTCCACGGTGTGGATGTTTCGGACTGGGCTGCAGATTATGCATGCGGGAAATTGAACCTGCCGGTCAAGGTGGGCTCCGTTCGAAGAGAAATGTTTCCTTCCCGGATATTCGATGTGATTACGATGTGGCATTTTCTGGAACATGTAGCCGACCCACATGAAACGCTGGAGATCGTTGCATCTTGGCTTAAGGAATCCGGTGCCCTTGTGATCGATGTCCCGAACCTTCTCAGCACGGATGCAAGGCGATACGGCACCGCCTGGGTCGGGTGGCAGCTTCCCTATCATTTTTGGCATTTCACGCCTGAAACCCTCGCGCGGCTGCTGGATAAACACGGTTTCCGGATGGTGGCACGAAAAACATACCATTCCGAGTGGGTCAAAAGGTTTCTGGCGCAAACCTTGGTGCTGAGGCCTGTGGCCAGGCTGACCGCAAAAATATTTTCCGGCACCAGCATCGCCGTAGCGGCGGTGAGGCGCTGACAAAAGCATTTCCAGGTGGTTCATGGAGCCGTGTCGAGATGTTTGACTGTTTCCGTTCCCCCCGGCCGCAGGTCTAGGTTTTTTTGTGATCCCATTCTACCTGGGGGTGGCGGGATTGGGGCAGCCGGCTAAATGCCAGAGCAGCAGTTCGAGGTAAACAGCGGACCTGCGTCTCACCGATCTGCAGAGGCCCAGCGTGAACAGGACCGCTGTGAGATTGAGCAGGGCATCTAGACCGAGCCGGGCAGCTATGATCCAGGGGGCGGCCACAGCCAGCCCAGGATGCCATTTCTGGAGGTACAGGTAGCGGGACCGGTAAAACATTTTTCTGCTTCGGGCCGTCATTCCGGCGCTGGCACCCTGGTGATGAAATATACGTGCGCTGGGTACGAAATATATTTTCCACCCGCGGTTACGCATTCTGAAAGCCCAGTCCGTCTCTTCAAAGAAAAAAAAGAAGCTCTCGTCGAAGAAGCCTACTTTCTCCATGGCAGTTCTGCGGATGATCATGCAGGCGCCTATGCACGAATCGATCGGGGCAGGTTCTTTGCGGAACGTGGTTTTTGATGGAAAACGGCTGGGAAAAAGCAGCCTCAATAGACTTTCATTGAAAAGCAGCGACCACAGACAGGGAAATGCTGCGAAGGAGTTCTGGAGCGAACCGTCGGGGTTGAGAAGCTGGCCGCAGGCCATGCCCGTTCCCGGACTGTTTTCCATGAATTCAAAAAGTGAATGGACTGCACCCTGTGTCAGCAGGGCATCGGAGTTGACCAACAAGGCATAGCGCCCGTTCATTTTTTTAAAAGCCTGGTTGTTTGCGGCAGCAAAGCCCAGGTTGGTGCGGTTTCGGATCAGGTTCACTTCGGGAAAGCGGGAAGCTACGGCATCCGTACTTCCGTCTTCAGAGGCGTTGTCTACAACCCATACTTCGAAGGACGGGGTTTTGACGGTTTTATACACTGATTCAATGCAGGCGAGCAGCAGTTCCCTGGTGTTCCAGTTTACGATTACAAAGGATATGTCCGGTGAGTAACTGGCCGGTTCCAAATCTGGCTCCCGCATTTCTTGATCAATCTTCAAACTGCATTTCGTACAGCTTTCTGAATCGGCCTTCTACGGAGAGGAGCTCCTGCCTGGTGCCTGATTCTACTATAACGCCGTGCTCAAGTACAAATATACGGTCGGCCTTTTTTACTGTGCTGAGCCGGTGGGCCACCACCAGAATTGTCATTTCACCGTGCAGCAGCTCTATCGCTCTTTGAACCAGTGCTTCACTTTCGGTATCGAGGGCGGATGCGGCTTCATCGAGTATCAGTATGGATGGGTTGGTTATAAGCGCTCGTGCTATTGCAATCCGCTGTTTCTGGCCCCCTGACAGTGAGCCTCCGCGGTCACCGACGATTGTATCATAGCCCCCCGGCTGCTCGACTATGAAATCATGGGCGTGCGCGGTTGAGGCTGTGGATTTTATGAGTTCCCGGTCGGCGTCTGGTCTGCCGTAGGAAATATTCCGGGAAATGGTATCGTGGAACAGCAGCACCTCCTGGTTCACGATGCCTATCTGCGTACGGAGGGATTCCAGCGTTACATCCCGGATGTCGATGCCGTCAATAAAAATCGAACCGCCGGTCACATCATGAAAACGGGGAATGAGATCGAGCAGGGTGCTTTTCCCTGACCCGGTCGAACCCACGAAGGCAACCATTTCGCCGGCCTTAAGAGTAAAGGAAATATTAGACAGCACAGGAGTAGCCGGGGCGTAGCTGAAAGAAACGTTTTTGAATTCTATGGAGCTCCTGTGCCGGCCCAGAACCGCCGCTCCGGGTTTTTCTGCAAGGGACGGTTCCGTGCGCAGTATCTCGAACACCCGGGCGGTGGCTCCCTGGAGGGTCCGCAGGTTGTTGTTCACCATGGCCAGTTTTTTTACCGGGCTGTAGACCCTGCTGAATGCATAGACCATGCTCATCAATTCGCCCAGTGTGTGGTCAAACATTATCTTTCCGGCGATCAGCACCGCGGGAAGCACCAGGAAAACCGCAGAATCCATCATGGGGCCCAGTCCGAGGTTCCATCTGCTCCACTTCATCACCCTGCGGTAAAGTTCGCGGGCGAGGGTAGTGAATTTCTCTGTTTCACGCTCCGAGGTGAAAAAACCGTATATCACCTTCAGGCATAAGATCGTTTCCTGGTAGGCCGAGGTCACTTCCGCCGTTGCATCCTGCACAAGTGTGGCATGTTTTCGTACCTTTCTCCCGAAAAGGCGGATCAGGCCCACTATCAAGGGAACCACTACAAATACGAGCACAGTGAGCTTGTAATTCATCACGAAGAGATAACAGAGGAAAACCAGTGCGGTCAGCGGGTACTCGACGAGACCGATCAATACATTCGATATGAGGTTCTGGAGCAGCGTCAGGTCGGAAGTCGCCCGGGCTATCAGTTCTCCGGCCTTTCTCTTGTGATAAAAACTCAAGGGGAGGGTCACGAATTTCCTGTAGAGGTCTATCCTCAGCGACATCACCACCCGGTTGGAGAGCGCGGTAGCCGCCAGTCCGCTGAGGTAAACCGCGATGGACTTCATTAAAACGGCTATAAAGGCTATACCGGTCAAAACAACCAGCAGCCTGTTCGGGGATACGTTTTCAACAACCGTTTTTTGGGTTATTTCCCAGGATGTCCACGAGCCGCCTTCAAAAACGACCCACGGTATTTTCCACGATACCGGCTCGGATCCCATCTTCATCCCTTCATCAACGAAGGGTTTAAGCAGGTAGGCGGGAATAACGACGAAAATGGATGCAAGGGCGGTGAGCGCCAGGGCGACAACGAGCAGCTTATAGTGCCGTTTGACATAGGGTGTGATGTCTTTTCCAAGGACGAATAGCAGCATGGCGACTCTGCAGTTTGTGATAAGATCAGCCCCGGAGATTCCGAATGAGAAGGCTACGGATACCGCGGTCTTATGGATCCACCTGTATGCGACTCAAAAAAACTAGCCGAGAATACATGAAATCCCGGCAAAGGCTTCAGCTGCCGACGTCGTTGTTGATTAATGGTTCCGGCGGTGCCGTCTTCCAATCGGTGTCGGTGTCGGAATCGGTATCGGCAGTTTTTAAAGTAGTTCTTCTTTCCGCCCAGCTAACGGCTAATGGCTAACAGCTAAAAGCTAATAGCTACAACGGTTCCGGCGGTGCCGGGGGATTCGCTGCGGGACCTTCATATTTTTAAGTTCTCCCCGAGAAAGACTTTGTATTCCCTGCCGGGGCGGTTTTCAGCGCCGATAAAGAAACGGGCACCGCCGATATTTAAATGAAAGTTTTTGCTTTTGCCCTGGAGCTCCCCGCTCGACCCACCATCTCCCCCGATGAATCTCCCGCAGCGAACCCCCGCCCCCGCCTCTTATCGCCTACCGCACACCGATCGGCGTCCGTATCGGAATCGGTATCGGCAGTTTTTAAAGT
>CAYXDR010000003.1:0-799 GCA_964463515.1 uncultured Desulfobacteraceae bacterium
GACCTGCCATCTCCCCCGATGAATCTCCCGCAGCCAACCCCCCGCCCCCGCCTTTTCTCGACTGCCGTCTTCCGATCGGGGTCGGGGTCGGTATCGCAACCGGTACCGACAGTTTCTAAAGTAGTTCTTTTTCCGCCCTGCTAACGGCTAATAGCTAACGGCTAACAGCGCGCTAAAATTTTAATTGAATTATCAAGTTGTTAAGTCTCATAAGAGACAAAACCCCGTATCAACCGAGTAAGAATCTACCTGCTGACCTTGAACTCTGCCCTTCGATTCTTGGCCCAGGCCTCGGGGGTGCTTCTCGGATCCAAGGGTTCTTCCTTCCCTTTGCTGACGGTTATTATACGGTCAGCGGAAACACCTAGCGCGTTTAAATATTTGAAGGCTGCATCGGCGCGTCTCTGGCCAAGAGCCATATTATATTCCCTGGTACCCCTTTCGTCGCAATGCCCGGTTATGGTAATTTTATATCCGGGATTTTTCCTCAGCCAGTCAGCCTTCCTTTTCAAAACTTCCCTGGCTTCCGGCTTTAGGTCCGATTTATCGAAATCAAAATAAATTCTTTCATCCTGGAACCTTTGAATCTCAATGCGGACACCTTTTCCCTCTTTTGATTCAGCCAGCTTTTCCTGACGCTCCGCCTCCCTACGTGCCCTTGACGCGGCTTTTTCGGCCTCACGTGCCTTTAGTGCCTCAGTCTCTTCCTCCGTAAGTGCGCGCCCATCCGCTCCGGGTGTAGCATCGGAACTCTGTACCTGTTTTGTTGCACACGATGAAATCATCAAGACCATCGAGC
>CAYXDR010000003.1:809-4979 GCA_964463515.1 uncultured Desulfobacteraceae bacterium
CGATGAAACAATTGAGAATTCTCTTATTCATAATCTTCCGCCCTCCAAAATAAAGTGATCAACCCGACACACCGCCGTGATCAAAGATTAGACCGTTTCAAAATTACTATCATTTATGCCTTGTTATATCAAGGCCCCCAGGACGGAGTTATCTGCTCCCCGTCCATATGTGTTATACGATGCTGATTCTCCCCCCATGCGTCCATCATGTAAAGGTGGTAGGAACCGCTGCGGTTGGAACTGAATACTATGTAGCGTCCATCCGGCGACCAGCTGGGGTCTTCATTGTCGTTCCGACCTCCGGTGAGTTGCGCCGAACCTGAGCCGTCAGGGTTGATCGTAAAAATATCGAAAACCCCGTCATTCATTGACACAAACGCTATTTTGTCCCGGCTCGACCAATCGGGAGACGTGTTGTAATTACCCTCGTATGTGATACGCTCCTCCGTACCGTTTTTCAAGTCCAGGACGTAAACCTGGGGCGAGCCAGACCGGTTGGAAACAAACGCCATCCTGCCGCCGTCGGGAGAAAATGTCGGGGACACATTTATGCCGTAGTGCTCGGTAAGCCGCCTTGGTTCGGAGCCGTCCAGGCCTATCATATAAAGGGCCTGTTCCCCGTCGTCACTGTATGTAAGAGCAACGCCTTCTCCGTCCGGTGTCCATTCTCCGCCGAGATTCAGTCCGCTCCTGGATGAAACCACCGAAACCCGCCCGGATTCCATATCCCGCATCAGCAGAATACCTTCGCGGTCCTTATACGAATTGTAGAGCAGCCTTGACCCGTCCCTCGAAAAAGTCGGGAAAAGAGCCATTTCCTTGTCGAAAGTGATCTGTTTCACATCCTTCCCATCGAAACTGCAGGTATAGACTTCCTTGTGCCCGGTGGCGTCACCGACGAACGCTATTGTTGTCAGAAACATCCCTTCGGACCCAGTCAGGAGCTTAATCAGGTCGTTTCCAATCCTGTGCATCGTTTTCCTGTAATCGCGCCGCTCGCCCAGCAGGCGCTTACCCAGGATCTGCCTCCCCCAGAAAACATCGTAAACCTTTACCTCGACTTCGATGCTCTCTCCCACCTGTGAAAACGCCCCGAGGACCAGCAATTCAGCGCCGATAACAGACCAGTCCTTCAACCGGAGATCCCGTCTCGACAAGGAAACCGTTCCGTCCTGGAGGTAGGCGTCTCTGCCCAGGGGTTCGAAAAATCCACTCAGATCGAGCGCATTCATCAATGTCCGAGGCAAAGCCCTTTCTAATTCCCTGTTTTCGGTTTCCGGATCCAGGTTCAGAAAATCCGGGGCAGCTATCGCAAATTTCCGAACCGCGGGAGCGTCGATGTCTATATGAATCTGCCCCAGTGCTTCATTCATGCCTGCCTGCAGTAACAGGAGAAGGGAAAAAAACACCATTCCCGCCACTCCGTGAGCCAGGCAGCGAAATCCTGATTTTTTGATATTTAACGAAGACATAAGAACCCACCCCGGACGCCACGGGTAAGGCGTCCTTAATCAATGCAAAAGACCATCCAGGCTGAAGGTCAGTATAAACACTTCCCTGCTCTTGCCGTAACCCTCGGGAAGCCGGGGAAGCGGGTTTGAACGCTCTACGGCCTTGAGCACGGACTGGTCGAAACGGGGATTGGCCGACTTTCTGCTTATCTCGTAACCTATAATGGACCCATCGCTTCTCACCTGCACCACCACCTCGGCCTCGGGATTTCCGGAGGCGGTGTCCAAAGCCGCCGGGTAGGTCCAATTATGCGAAATGTGTTCCCTAACCTGCATCTCGTAGAGCCTGGCGCGAATGCTCGTTCCGCTACCGCCTGAAGGTGCGCCGCCGCTGGATGATGCCTTGCTTTCCCCTTCGTTGAGACGAGCGATAGCATCGCCGATCACCGAATCCTCTTTTTTCTTTTCCTCAACTTCTCTCTGGATCCTGTTCACCGCATCGGATATCAATGCGGTTGGATCCTCCCTCCGGCTTTCAACCTTTTTTTCAACACGCGAAACCGCCCTGCCAATCAATTCCGCCGGATTTACTTTGGGTTTGGGAGCTGCAGGAGCCGGTTTATCCACAACCCGTTTTGCAATGACAGCAGGTTTTTCAACCGGTTTAACAGTCTCTATTCTTCTGGCCGGTTTTGCATCGACAACACTCGATGCACCTTCGGATTTTGAAGTTTCCACAGGCCTCGAGTCAACAGGGGCAACGGCTGCGGATTTCCCTGTCTTTCCAGCACGCGGAGAGGAAATCTCCACAAGTTCCACCTCGTATACCTGGCCTTCGATCTTTCTGGTCGGAATCGAAGCCGGATAAAAAAGGACGCTGGTTATAACGCCGGCATGAAGCAACACAGAAAGCGCCACCATCAACGACCAACGAGGTCCGGCAGTGGCATCTAAAGTGTAGCCGAACGTCGATACACCCATGAGCCTCAATCCTCCGGTTCGGTTACCATCCCGAGTTTGTCGATGCCGGCCCTTTTTATCCGGGCGACGACTCCGATCACGGTTCCGTACGGTACGGTTTCATCGGCTCTCAAAAGGACTTCTTTTTCGGCCCGGTTCCTAAAAATACTTCTGACTTTAGCTTCGAGGCCCTCCAGTTCAATCCTGTGCTCTTCGAGGAAAACCGCTCCATCGGCTTTAACCGTCACCATCAAAGGATCTTCCCGGGTCTTTATAACCTTGCTCGTGGTCTTGGGCAGGTTGACTTCCACACCCTGGCTCAGCATCGGTGCACCCATCATGAATATAATCAGCAGCACGAGCATCACGTCGACAAAGGGCACGATGTTGATTTCTGACATCAACCGCGAATCGCCGTTTCCCGTCTTCATAATCCCCCCGCTTTCACGCCCTCATCCCCATCTTTTCTTTGAAAAATTGCCTTTCCACCATACTCAAAAATTCGGAGGAAAAGATTTCCATTTCAGCTCTCAACAAACTAATTTTGTGCAGAAAATAATTGTAGGCCACCACTGCAGGTATAGCAGCGGCAAGACCGGCCGCCGTTGCAACAAGGGCTTCGGAAATCCCGGGAGCCACCACGGCAAGGCTGGCCGATCCCATCATCCCTATGTTGCGAAAGGACTCCATAATACCCCAGACGGTGCCGAAAAGCCCTATGAACGGTGCCGTGTTTCCCGTGGTTGCGAGAAAGCTCAGTGCCCGTTCCAGCCGGTTGCTCTGATCTATGGCAGCCTTTTTCAATGATCGTTCGAGATTGTCCATAACCGTCCGCCTCGATTCCAGGAAGTCACCGATTTCCGGATGTTCCTGCCCTTCAATGGAATCGGGGGAGGCCTGCAGTTTCCGCATCCGGCTGAATTCCCCGTAACCCGCCCGGAAAAGACGCGCCACAGGGCTGTAGTCCAGCCCTCTACAGGCGGCGTATATCTTTTGCATACCCCTGCTTTCCCAAAAGAGTTCCAGGAAATCGTCGGTCTCCTTACGGGCTTTCGTAAGGAGCCGGATCTTGAGAAAAATGATAGACCAGGTAACGATGGAAAAAAGAAGCAACAGCATCAAGACCAGCTTAACTATAATATCGGCATTCGCTATCATATGCAGAATGCCCGTGCTCATTGGGGCACCCATACCGAAATGTACTAAGGGAATCTGGAACATATACTCCTCACTCTGGCTGAAAGACCGTATCGACCACCCTTACCCCATCGGCGAATTCCAATCAGCGTCGGGGTCGGTATCGACAGCTTTTTTAACTAGTTTCTTTTTGCGCCCGGCTGACTGCTGATATGTCAACGTTTCAGCATCTAAAGTACACTGAGAAAAATCTCAGAGCAATCGAGCAGGAATCTATTACAGGACGGCAATGGCCTATATATAGATAATATCCATGCCGGAACCTTTCAAGCAGTTTTGCGGGAATAGTCCGCTTATCGAAGTGCCTGTATCACAGAGCCGGGTTGCCTACAAGTGAAAATATGGCAAAGAGAACGCTCAGAAAAGTGAGGAGTGAGACCCCGTGCAAAGTTTGCGAAGCAGGAATCCAGCGACCTCAGTGGCATCGGCCCTGGAGAAAACCGGGAGATCGGTTTCCACCGGCATATCTGATACTACGGCAATCACATGATCGTCGAAGGCGGAAGTGTTCAAAGAATTCTTTTCAGAGCCGGACAAAAAAATCTTGGGAACAGGCTCGTGT
>CAYXDR010000003.1:4989-22647 GCA_964463515.1 uncultured Desulfobacteraceae bacterium
TGTTTATAGCCTTCTATAATAATTAAATCAACGCCTTTAAACAGATGGAGTAAATCCGCAGGACGCGGATCCAGGGCGGTCTCCATGGTCATGGCGACAGCAGAGGCCGAAGCCGTCACAGTCACGGACGCCCCGGCCCGGCGGTGGCGCCAGGAGTCCTTACCCGGCACATCAGGTTCGAACCCATGCCCTGCGTGTTTCAGCGTGCCGACCTTTAACCCAAGAGAAGTCAACTCTGGAATTAAAGATTCAATAAAAGTTGTTTTTCCTGAATTAGAATAGCCTATAAAAGCAATCAAAGGCGGAAACTTCATTGATCGGCCGCCCCCGTCGAAAACGACTCGTGGAAAATACGGTCAAAAACCTCATTTTCCTCTCTCTCGCACCAGTGCTTGAAAGTTATGTATTTTTCCAGAAGGGCCTTTCCTTCGGCCGTCAGCGAAGCTCCGGTTTTGCGGTCCGTGTCCACGAGCCTCATCTGTAGATATTCCTCAGAGACTTTGATCTTGCTCCAAACCCCTTTGTAGGACATTTTCATTACTTTCGCGGTGCGGTTGATCGAACCGGTTTTTTCAATATTTTCAAGTATCGTCCGCCGCCCCTCGCCCATGACTATACGGTCCCGGTCGTCAACCAGCCAGTGCCTGGACCTCAATCGAATGGATTTCATCTCTTTCCCCCCGTGGTCTCAAACAATAAATCGCCGCTTCCGGAAGGGTCATACCCCCCCATCGAAGCCACTCGTTCACGGAACCGTGCAGACTTCACGGTGTCCAGCAACGCCGACATAAGACTGTCTTCTGCGAAGTCGCCGGAAACCACCAGGTCGTACTCCTCTCTGACCAGTGGTACGAAGTCCAGGTCTAGCGCCCTGGCGGCGGCATAAATACCCATACCGCAATCCGCAGCCCCGCTCAACACGTCCACAGCGACGGCCATGTGAGTGAACTCTTCCTGATCATAACCCTTGATGGCACTGGCATCCAGGCCTTCGGTCTTCAAAACATGATCCAGCAGAACCCTTGTCCCCGATCCAGCCTGCCGGTTAACGAAAGCCACATCCTCCCGTACCAGGTCTTGCACCCCCGTTATCCCAAGAGGATTGCCTTTCGCCACCATCAACCCCTGGTCACGCATCACCAGGTGGTATACCTTGACATTCAATCCGGGAAGATACCGCTTTATGTAGCTTATGTTGTACTCCCCGGTTTCAGGATCCAACAGATGGGACCCAGCCATATGGCATGCACCCTTTCTCAACGCGATCAAACCGCCGAGGCTCCCTACATTTGCCGAAGATATTCGAATCGGTTCACCCCGGCTCCGGATTTCATCGGCCAGCACGTCGATCGTCATATCGTGGCTCCCGATGATCACGATCGTATTCGAAAGACATGACTCATCCACGAGCAGTTCCGCTTCCACGTTTTCTCCCTGACGAATACCCTCTGAAAGAGCCGGAATCCTGACAACCGCTTCGGCCCTGATCAAGGTCGTTATGGAACCGGCCGCCCTCGCCAGTGGCGTCGCAATATAGCGGGAGCCGACCCTCCCGACCGTCACCCGCAGGAATTCCTCAGTACCGGCTTTAGACGGCACATCCCTGCTCATTTCAACCTGTATCTTATCGGGTTCCGGTGGTTCAAGGCCCTGAAACCTGTAGAGCAGCGGCTTTATGAACTGATTGAATGAGAGCACGCACGAAACAGGATACCCGGGGTTTCCCACAACCGGTTTTCCCCGGACATCGGCAAGGACAGTGGGTTTTCCCGGCATCATCGCTACGCCGTGTGCCAAGACTTCCCCAAGTTCTTCGAGCACATGCACGGTATAATCCTTGCTTCCCGCCGAAGAGCCGGCATTTATAACCACTATGTCCGCATCTGATTCCAAGGCCAACTCAACGGCCTGCCTCAGAGCTTCTTCATTGTCGACAACGATATCATTTATAGACGGCACCGCACCGCATTCAACTGCAAGCCCCCCGAGCACAGCAGAGTTGAACTCTATGACCGAGCCGGGCTCCAGGCGCGCGGCATCGACGACTTCTCGATGGTCCACGAGTTCTGACCCGCTGGGTATTATAACCAGCCTGGGCTTCTTCCAGACCGACAGGGATGAAATCCCGGCGCCGATAAGACCTCCGATATCATAGGGCCGGATACGGTGGCCGGCAGGAAGGAGCATTTCGGTCGCCACTATATCCTCCCCTACCTTCCGCACGTTCTGCCAGGGATATGCCGATTCGAGGATCTCTATCCGGCCTTCGCCGATTTCATGCACTTTTTCGACCATGATGACAGCATCAAAACCGCGAGGAAGACTTTGACCGGTGTTAACCCATTCATATTCCGTTTCGTTAAGCACCTTAGGATTTACTTCTGTGGTTCCGTAGGTTCCTGCTGCCTGGACCGCTATTCCATCCATCGCGGCGCAGTGGGACAGGGGAGTCGACAAACGCGCATAAACGGCTCCCGATGTCACCCTTCCAAGGGCATCTTCGACACGAATTTTTTCGATCCCCGGCTTCACTTTGCAAAAGCGGTTAATAAACAAAGACCTGGCCTCTTCCAGGGATTTCATATCAAGGTAAATTTTACGTTCCATAACCACCTCAAATTAAAAGTCGAAAAGCCTAACTACCACCTTCTGTCCCCCATAAAGGCCTTCGGAATTCAGCGGAATGCACACCAACCCGTCAGCCTGTACGAGGGTGGATATGAGACCCGACTTTCCGAAAATGGGTTCGGCGGTCAAATGCCCGTTGTCCTCACGCAGCCGCACCCTAACATATTCCTCCCTGCCTGCGGAGGATTCAAGGTTTCGGGACAGTTCAGCTTCTACCATCCTCTTCTTTAACGCTTGGCCGTCTGTCACCCCGCAAAGCGCTTTCAGCAAAGGAGTTAACAGTATCTCGGCCACAACGACCGCGGAGCTGACCTGGCCAGGCAATCCTATCACCGGCTTGCCGGAAAGCGACCCAATGATGGTGGGTTTGCCCGGCTTTATGGACACCCCGTGCACGAGCAGTTCAAATCCCGGCAGGGACTCCAGAACCCTCAGAGTCAGGTCCCTGGTTCCCACCGAACTGCCCCCGGACAGCCAAACTGAATCCGATTGGGACAAGGACTGAGCCACACAGTCGCGGAGAGGTTCAAACTGGTCCGGACAGATCCCGTAGAAACGCGGAACACCTCCGCGGCGGCGGCAAAAGGCTGCAAGGCTGTAACGGTTTATGTCGCGCACTTTGCCCGGCTCCGAGGGACTGTCCGCGGGGATTATTTCATCCCCCGTAGAAATTATTCCGATCTCCGGTTTCTTGAATACATTGATCCCCGTGATCCCCAGACCGGCGCAAAAACCTATATCCTGGGGGTTCAGACACCGCCCGGCCCGAAAAACGACTGACCCCGAGCGCACATCGTCTCCTGCCTGGATCACGTTTTCAAGCACGGAAACAGCCCGCGTAATTTCGATGGTATGGGTGTCCAGCGGATGGCAATACTCTATCATAACCACCGCATCGGCCCCGGGGGGCAGCATACCGCCTGTAGAAATCCTTGCAGCCCTCCCTGGTTCCACAGACACAGCGGAAGCCTTGCCCATTTCAACTTCACCGCATATTTCAAAGAAAGCGGGCAGGCTTTCGGTCGCGCCAAAGGTATCCCTGGCCCGTACCGCGTATCCGTCCATTGTGGCTCGGGCGAATCCCGGCAGATCCTCCGGAGCGGACACATCTTCGCAGCAAACCCTGTCGAGGGCCTCATCCAGGGTCACGACTTCACTGCCGGATGGACCGAAGCGTTTCAACTGCCCTACGGCGGTCCCGCATGTAACCAGATTGAAAAAAGACTCCATAAAAAAACCTCACCCGCTGCGACCTTCCGTGAGAGGCCGGAATTTTATTGACTATGTCATAAATGACATAGTGTATCAACACAATTCCGCACAAAAGCACAACCGTTTCGGCCATAGGGCCTATAGCCCCGCGGAGGGCTGTTTGTCAAATCCAAACGGACATGACCGGACCGGATAAACCCCACCGCCCTGCAGGGTGGCCTCCAGCTTCGGCACGCCGCTCGCCGTTCATTGCGCAAGCACCCGGTGGAGCCTGTAATAAAGCCCGCCCAAAGCCAGGAGTTCCCGGTGAGTCCCCTGTTCCACTATCCGGCCGCGCCGCATCACCAAAATCCTATCCGCTTTAATCACAGTTGAGAGCCTGTGGGCCACAACCAGCATGGTTCTCTTTTGTGACTCCCGTGCGACAGCCTGCTGAATCAAGCGTTCTGTTCCTGGGTCAATCTGCGAGGTGGCCTCATCGAGCAGGAGCAGCGGCGGATTATGAACCAGGGCGCGCGCAAATGACAGAAGCTGCCGCTCGCCGGTCGAAAGTCCTGCGCCTCCTTCGCCGATCTCCTGGTCCAGGCCGTCTGGAAGACGCTCGATGAATTCAAAGGCATTAGCCCAACGCGCTGCCCGCTTCACCATGACTTCATCGAGTCCTCTTCTGCCGAGAGTTATATTGTCCCTAACTGTCCCGGAAAATATCATTACATCCTGCATTACGATTCCCAGAATACTTCGAAGACAACTCTTGCTCCATTTACGCAGATCCACCCCGTCCAGGAACACCGCCCCTTCGTCAGGGTCATAAAAACGAGCCGCAAGATTCACGACTGTAGTTTTTCCGGACCCGGTCGCCCCGACTACGGCTACGGTTTCCCCGGGCTGGATTTCAAAGGAAACCCTGTCCAGCACGCGGCGCCCTTCCTCATAAGAAAAGCAGACTCCCCGGAAAACCATGTGACCCTTTACTTCCCTCGGCCGATATGGAGCAGCGGCTTCAGGAATACTCTCATCCATATCCATAAATTCAAAAATTCTCTCCGCCGAGGCCATGGCTGCCTGCATAATATTGTATTTCTCGGCCATGTCCCTGATCGGCCGAAAAAACATCTGCATATAACTGATGAATGCCACCAGGGCTCCCAGGCTCAACTCATCACGCACCACCTCTCCACCCCCGTACCAGATGAGCAGCGCGACTGCACAGGAAGCAATAAGTTCCATAAAGGGCATGAAAACTGCGAAAATACGTATCTGTCGCATTCCCGCCATGAAATTGCGCAGGTTAATCCGTTCGAAGGCCTCCATTTGAAAAGACTCTGTTACAAAAAGCTGCACCAGCTGCATACCCCTGACCCTTTCCTGCACGAATGCATTCAATGCAGCCACCGAGCTCCTGATTTCCCTGAAAGCTTCTCTGGCAAGCCTGCTGAACAGAAGCGTCAACACGAAAACGACCGGAATAAAGGCAAGCATCCAAATTGCCAGCCTTCGGTCAAGGTAAATGACCACGACTATTATGCCGGAGACAAGAAGCAGGTCCTTGAATACGGTCACAACAACCGATTTGAACATCTCGTTCAAATTTTCGATGTCGTTCGTCACCCGGGTGACAAGCCTTCCCACGGGATTACGGTCGAAAAACCTCAGGGATTGCGACTGCATCCTGGAAAAAAGTTCACTGCGTATATCGAACATGATTCGCTGCCCTGTCGATTCCAGCAGGTAGTGCTCGGCGTAGCCCAGGCCGAACGAGGCGACTACCAGGGTTGCAAACACGGCCGCCACCAGGCTCAGTCCACGGAGATCGCTGGATCTCAATGTCTTGATGTCTTCGGGATTCAGGCCCTCAAAGACGCTCTCGGGAAGCAGAATTCCACCCGCTTCAAGCCTTATGGTTTCCGCCTGCCCGATCTTTTCCTCCAATTCCAAAAAATCGGCTTCAGAAATCCGTGCATAAGGCTTGCTCTTTAGAAGCCCCAGGTTGCGCAATGTGGTCAACAACTCCGGATCCAGCTTTTTGATTTCCGCGTAAGCAACGGCAAAACGCCCGGAATCCACTGTAGGCTGAAAAGCCCCCGGCCGGCTTCCCGGTAAATCTGAAGGGCCAGAAATGGAAGACTTGGAGAAATCAACCAGTTGCCAAGAAGACAGTATAAATCGGTCTATCGCTACCTTCGAGAGATATGGAACCGCCAGATCAAACAGTGTCACAGCCACGGCCAGGGCCAGAGCCGCCGCGATCGATCGCATGTATCTGGCCGCGTAAGGCGCAAAGCGCCTTAACAGAGACATGTCGTAGGGTCTGCCCAGCTCCCCTTCTTCCATATATCCGTATTCACCGCGCATTCTGATCTCCGACGGCTTCTATTTCCTCCCGGAGCACCGCCCTTTCATACAGTTCCTTATAAATACTGCAGGATGCGAGCAGCCCTTCGTGGTGACCCATTCCGGCAATACGGCCTTCGTCGAGCACCACTATTCTATCCGCGCGCCGTATAGTCGAGGGCCGGTGAGTAACCATCACCGTAGTGGCGCATCGCCGCCGGGCAAGGATACGGTCGATGATTCCCGCCTCGGTTACGCTGTCCACCATGGAAAGCGCATCGTCCAACATCAGTATCAGAGGTTTTCTCAACAGCGCACGAGCGATTGTAAGCCTCTGGAGCTGCCCGCCCGAAAGACCGAGGCCCCGCTCTCCGAGCATCGTGTCAAGGCCGTGTTCAAGGGTCATCACCTCTTCAAGTATTCCAGCATCCTCAAGGGCCGATTCGACTCCATCCCCCGTCTCGACCTGCTCGCCGAACAAAACATTGTTTCGAACAGTATCCGAGAAAACGAGTACATCCTGGGAAACGGTGCCTATGCTGCCGCGCAGCACCGCGAGCCGCAAAGACCGGACATCGACGCCTCCGACGCAGACAGAGCCCGCAGCCACATCCATCAATCTGGGAACCAGACTCATGAGAGTCGTCTTTCCGGAACCTACCCTGCCCACCAGTGCCACAGTTTCGCCATCCTCTATTTTCAAATCTATATGCTGCAGAGCCGGGCTTCTTTCACCCGGGTAAGCCGCGGTTACGCCCCGGAACTCTATCCCTCCCCCTTGGCCCATGGAAACCGCCACCTGCGGATCCGCGATATCCGGAGATTCTTCCAGCACACCGCTGATTCGCCTCATGGAAGCCGCACCGCGCTGCATCAGGTTGAAAACCCAACCCATCGCCATCATAGGCCACGTCAAAAGCGTCAGGTAACTGATGAATGCAACGAAATCACCTGTAGTTATAGCCCCGAGAATGGCCAGGCGCCCCCCGAACCAGATCACCGCGGCCAGGCCGGCATTGGCAGCCACAGCCATCATGGGAAGAAACACCGAAAGAGAACGCGCCAACGTCATGTTCGCATCCAGGTAAATGGAGGCTTCCCCCTGCAACCTTTTCTGCTGCCATCCGGATCGGTCGTAGGCTTTGGTCACCCGAATGCCGGAAAAAGCCTCTCTCACTGTTTCCGTAAGCCCCGAGAAACAGCGCTGCACGGATTCAAAACCAGCCGACATGCGCCGCGTAAGGATCCTTGTTCCAAAAATCACAAGCGGTGCAGGCATCAAAGATATCAGCGCCAGCTCAGGGCTTATCGCAATCATGAAACCTATCGCAGCCAGCCCGAGAACGATGCCGTCGACCAGCGCCACCAATCCCATTCCCACAGCCATCCGCACCGCGTTGACGTCATTGATGGCCCTTGCCATTACATCCCCGGTGTGCATCCTCCGGTAAAAAGAAGATGACAAGCATTGGAGATGGCTGTAAAGCCTCCTTCTAAGGCCCTTTTCCACCAGCCTGGAATGTCCGAAGATCAAGTACCTCCATACGTAGCGGAACACCGCTATCAAAACTGCTATCCCGGCTATCGTACCGGCGGGGGCGATAAGGCCTACGGCATCGACCTTCCCGGCAACAAGCAAGTCGACGGTATGTTTTATCACCTGCGGAATCAACAGCTGCAGGCCGTCTACAACCAGCAGGCTTGCTACCCCGGCGGCTACGCGCACAACGTTGGCGGCGAAAAACGGAAAAAGCGGCCTGTAGGCATCGACGGTTTTAAGAAGGTGTCCGAAAATAGAAAGATAGGTCTTATTCACCATATAGGGCCTATTTTAACGTTTATTTATTTTAAATTGCTGAGTTCAGCCCACAAAGCCCCTAATCAAGCACTCTCATCCGGTGTACAGTAAGAGTTACAGCGCCAGATGACTCCTCTACTGTACCACTAAGGATGCACGGTCTCGAAACATCGAGCATGACGCAGTAACGGCGGTATTCGCCCGGGAAAAACACCGCTTCGTAAATTCCCGTTTCGTCTTCAAACGAGACGAATTTCATCGTGTCGCCGTTCACCGTTGAAACCGTCTTGCCGGTTATGATGATCCCGGCCATGGTGACCTTTCGGCCGACCCACAAATGCAGGTCCTCCGCGGTAATGCAGCCAAGCTCACTGATCCTGTCCCGGTAAAGGGAAAGCGGATGAACGGATATCAAGAAGCCGAAGCTCTTCTGCTCATGAGACAACAGCGATTGACCGCTCTGCAGCCGCCCGGCGGAGGTCGAAGGCAGGGGGGAGGATCCACCGGCGAAAAGCCCGGGACCTTTCCGGGTGTTTTTAAGGTGATGGAATTTTAAGGCTGCCAGCAAACAATCCGCCCTGGACAACCCCCGGGCCACCCCGTCCATGCATCCTGCCTTTATCAATGCGCGCACATCGTGAAGCTGAACGGCATCCCCGGTTCGTGACAGGAATCCCGGCAAGGAATCGAATGGTCCGTTTTGATCCCGCTCGTGCATAACGGCTTCCGCGGCCTGTCTGGAAAACCCCCGTACAAGCATGAAACCCATACGAAGGGCGCCGCCTTTCCCTGTGCACGACCAATTACTCAAATTGACATCGGGCAGCAAAACTTCAAGCCCCATCCGACGGGCTTCCGACAGGTAAGCGTATGTGGAATAGTAGCCTCCACCGTTGGAAACCACGGCCGCCATGAATTCAGCGGGGTAACGTGCGCGGAGAAACGCCGACTTGTATGCAACCAGCGTATAACTGGCCGAATGCGGCTTGCAGAAACTGTACCCGTCAAAACCCATCATCATCCGCCATACCTCTTCTATGGTTTCGACGGGAACTCCCCTCCGCCGCGCTCCTTCCACGAAACGCCCATGGAAATCGCCGAGTCTTCTCCCGCGGTCTTTTTTGCTGACCACCTTCCTGAGGGTGTCTGCCTCACTCGGTTCGAACCCTGCCAGATTGACGGCCGCCCGGCTGAGCTGCTCCTGAAATACCATAACTCCCAGGGTTTCGTCGAGAACCGGATCGAGAAGAGCATGCGGAGACCTCCATGGTTCTCCGTGCAATCGTGAAATCCACATATCCACGCTGCGGCTGGAGGCCGGACGGACTATCGAGGTTACAACAACATTAAGCTGGAAATGATCTCCCGCGAGGTATTCCTCAAAACTCATGCCCGAGCGTACCTTGGTCAATACGCGGCGTGTGGCGGGGCTCTCGAAGTAAAAGACACCCATGGTTTCAGCCCTGTAAAATATTTCCACGGCCTTCCGGTCATCAAGGGGATTCAGGCTGGCGTAATCAACATGTTTTCCGTAATTTTGCTCAACCATCGCCAGAGCATCCCGTATAACACTGAGGCTGCGGTTTCCAAGGATGTCTATCTTTACCAGCCCGGCCTCTTCGACGGCGTCCTTATCCCATTGAAGCACCTGCGGGCCGGAGGCGGAAATCTCCACCGGGCAGTACCGGCGGATTTCGTCCGGCACCAGGACTACACCGCCGCAATGGGTGGAAAGATGTTCGAAATGCCCCTCGAGGCGGCCGGCGGCTTCCAGTATTCGGTCCCATGGCGGGTCCAGCTTAACGCCCCTGAATTTCGGGTGACCCGCAAGTCCGTCTCCCGTTGCCCGCAGGGACCACCTGAATCCGATCCTCCCGGTGATCGAGCCGATTTCCCGGGCGGAAAGGCCGAACACCTTCGCCACCTCACGTACGGCGGCCCTGGCTCCGAACGTAACATGGGCGCCCACCATAGCCGCCCGGCTGGTACCATAAGCGGAGAACACATAGTCCAGCACCCGCTCACGTTCGTCCCAGGGGAAATCCACATCGATATCCGGGGGGTCTTCCCTCTGGGAATTGAGGAAACGCTCAAAGAAAAGGCCGTGTGCCACGGGATCCACGTGGGTTATCCCCAAGGCGTAGGAAACGATCGAAGCCGCGGCGCTCCCCCTTCCACAGGAGCGGGGCACACGAGAGGTGATATCGGCCACCACCAGAAAATAATGGGCAAAATTTTTCTCCCGGATTACCTTCAGCTCGTAATCGACCCGCTCGCGCACGTGCAGGGGAAAACCTCCGTAGCGGCGTCTGCAGCCTTCGACAACCTTTTCGTAGAGAAGTTCGAACGCCTCTTGGTCGTCCATTTTCCCGAAGCGGGGAAAAACCGTTTCATTCCAATCCCATGCCACGCCGCAGGCCTCCGCCACGATCGACGAATTTTCCAGTGCCTCCGGCGCATGAGGGAAATGGTCAATCATCAGCTCCGGAGCACAAAGATAATTATGCTCCCGGCACATATCATCCGGGTCGAGCCGCGAACAGGTGGTATTCCGGTCCACCGCCCGTAGTATGCGGTGGACCCGGTAGTCCTCCTGCCGAACAAGGAAAACCCGGTTTGTGGCCAGAGGGGGAATCCCGGATTTCCGGGAAAAAGCGTGGCAGGCGGCCATACGGAAGCCGGGTGACATTTCGACGAAAAGATCCCCGGCCCCGTCACGTTTCAAAGCCTTTAGAAGCTGGAAATCGTCGGAGCACACCACGAGCCCCGCCCTCCATTGCCGCAGAGATCTGATGATGTCGAAGTGCCCCCGGCATCGGCGGTCCGAAACCAGGCGGCACAGGTTGGAATAGCCATCCCTGTTTTTGGCCAACAGTAGCGCACGGTGACCATCCTCACAGACCAGTTCGCTTCCCACTACAGGAACGATACCGGCCTCACGCGCCGTGTGAATGAAAAACACGGCCCCGTAAAGCCCGTTGGTATCGGTAAGTGCCAGGTGTTTCATTCCGAGATGCCGCGCGGCCGTACAGAGCTCCTCAATTGTGCCCGTACCCCATCCCTTCGAATAGTGGGAATGCACATGGAGATGCACGAAACCGCTCATAATTCCCGCCCGATGCACCAGCCGAACTTAACCGCTTCGATTCCGTATCGACGCCGGATGATGTCCACTGCCTTGATAGCCGCCACTCTCCGATCCTCTGCGGCCGGATCGTCGAACAGAGAAAGCTGGCCTCCTTCCGGGAACAAATCTCTAAACACGACCTCAATGCGTCTGACCCGGACCCTCCTGGCAAAGGCCTTGCAGAAAAGCTTCTCCAGCTCAGGGTATAGATCGAAATCCCAGAAACTAGGCCGCGGCAGCCTGCAACGCCTGGACATTTTGACTCGGTCCGAATACCGGACATGCAGGGAAACGTTCCGGGGAACCAGCCCATACTCACGCATCCGCCGGCCGCATGATTCCACCAGCCTGTAAAGGCATCTCAGCACAATCCTGTCCTCATTGGTATCACGCCCGAAGGTGTGCGCCTCACCCACCACAGGGGAGGCGTCCGGAGGGATTACCGGAGCCGTGTCTATCCCCATCGCGCGTTGCCGTACCAGGGATGCCCTGCGGCCGAATATGCATGCAAGGCTCAACGTATCCATGGCAGCAAGCCGACCGATACGGGTGATACCCAGATCATTTTCCAGAACCTCCGCCCGGGAAAGCCCGATGCCGGGAAGGACGGAAACTTTCAAGGGGGCCAGGAAATCCGCTTCGCTGCCGTGCTTCACATCCATGACCGCTTCATGTTTTCCGAAACGGGAGGCTATGTTGGCAACCATTTTATTGCCCGCCGTCCCGACGGTTGAAACAAGGCCGGTCCGGTCCTCGATTGCCCGGTGAATACTCAATGCAGTGCTCCCAAAGCCTCCCCATAGCCGTTCGGTTCCGGTTACGTCCAGGTACAGGCTTCCCTGCCCGGCGGGCTCCCATAGCGGGGTGTAAAATGAAGCCGCCGCCGCGACAGCCCTGGAGGCTTCCTCGACGGCTGCCGCATCCGGTTCGATCACGGCCAGATCCGGGCATATACCCAGTGCACGACGAAGCTTCATGCCGCTTGAAACCCCGGCTTCACGGGCTTCGCGGGAAACGGATGTGACCACCCCCCTGTCCGTTTTAAACGGAACAGCGGCCACCGGCCTCCCCCGCAGCCCTGGACATGAAAGCCTGGCCACGGCAACCGCAAAGGCTTCTATATGCACGTGAAAAATAACGCGAATCCGATTCATCTACAATATCTCAATACTCCCACAACTTTACCCTTGATATGAAGCGCGCCGTCCCTGACGATTATGGACTTCATACCTTTGTGGGCCGGGCGAAGCTCCACGTGACCCTCTCTGCGGTAGTAACGCTTGACGGTGGCCTCGTTATTCACCAGCGCCACCACAGTTTCGCCGTTTTCGGCCACCTCCTGCTTTCTGACAACGATATAGTCCCCATCCAGGATACCGTCTTCGATCATGGAGTCTCCCTCCACCCGAAGGACGAAATGCTCCCCCCCTCCTGTCATAGCAGGCGGAACTTCGACGGTGCGTACATCCTCCACCGCTTCGACGGGTTTTCCGGCTGCGACCTTCCCCAGCAAGGGACATTCGAAGCGCCTGGTTTCCACCGGTTTCAGCACCGTGATCGCCCTTTTGCGGCTTTTTTCGCGGGGAAGTCGAATGTAGCCTTTTCTCTCCAGTATCTTGAGATAGCTTGTAACCGTGTTATAAGAAGAAAATCCGAAATAAGCGCGGATTTCATCATAGGTAGGCGCCGCCCCCCACTCTTCGATATAACCCGAGACATAAGCCAGAAACGCCTGTTGTTTGTCGGTCAGCTTCACCCCGCCGTCTCCTTTGAAAGTTTTTACGATGCCATCAACAATGCACAGACCGATACGCCATCCCTACAGGGTCAATGTATACTGTAAATTAAACTGTAAATCAACCCTAAAATGGCGGGACCGTGTTAGCTGTTAGCTATTAGCTATTAGCTCTTAGCTGTTAGCCGTTAGCCGGGCGGAAAAAAAGAACTACTTTAGAAACCGCCGATACCGATTCCGATACCGATACCGACGCCGATTAAAACACAGAGGCATCAAAGGATATTGGGCACTGGATAAGAGGCGGGGGCATCGAAAACTATCTTTTCGACAAAATGGTCGAACGAGCCAAGCAAACTCGACAAGGATTGCCGATTCGATTATAATATTTTTTATGAGTCATCCACCCTACATCTATAATAAATTGAAATTCTAAATAAATTTCGCGCTTGACCTGTTTCGGCACCACTCCTGCATAACCAATATTCATCCGGCATTTCCGGGTGGGGACAACAAAGCGGATTTATTGCCTTACAGATATTTTTTTCTTGACATGCCTAAAAGGTAAGTCTATGCTGATCTGTTCTAACTTTAAAAACTTACGATTATAAAAGGGAGTAATCGACATGGCAACTGCCATTACGAACGTTGCAAATATCAAGGACCAGGGAAGCCCCCCTGCCTCAAAAGATACAATGCAGTGGTATCTGGAGCAGGTCGGACGTTACGACATGCTTTCCCGTGAACAGGAGCATGACCTCGCACTGCGTATTCAGGAGGGGGGAGATCCGGAAGCTGCGTCGGCGCTTATCACGGCCAACCTCCGCCTTGTTGTCAAAATAGCTTCGGATTTCAACAGGACGTGGAGGTTCTGCCACCCAATGGACCTGACCCAGGAAGGCAACATGGGCTTGATGCAGGCTGCATACAAATATGACATAACAAAAGAAGTAAAATTTTCATATTACGCCGCTTTCTGGATCAGAGCCTACATGATGAAATATATCATAGACAACTGGAGTCTCGTCAAGGTAGGCACCACTCAGGCTCAGAGAAGGCTTTTTTTCAATCTCAAGAAAGAGCGTGACAGATTGGCGAGGGAAGGATACACACCGGAACCTGAAATGCTTTCCGAAAGGCTGAGGGTCCGGCCCAGGGATGTGGATGAAATGGCCGCCCGTCTTGAAGGCGATGTTTATCTTGACGCCCCCCTGGACAGCGAAGGTGACCGGGACGGCTTCGACGTAATAAGTGATCACGGAGAAACCGTGGAAAACCGGCTGCTGGATCTCCAGCTTCGGGATGTACTCAGGAAGAATATAAAAGGGTTCATCAAGGAACTCGCCCCGCGGGAGCGTGATATCGTAGAAAACCGCCTTCTTTCAGACCGTTTCGAAACGCTTGAAAGCCTTGCAACCCGCCACGGTATATCCAGGGAACGGGTGCGCCAAATCGAGAAGTCCATGGTCACCAAACTCAAGACCCGGGTGTTGAAGGAAGTGGAAAGCCCCCGAAGGGTTTATCACTGACGGATCGAGAGCCGGATTCCGCAGGCATCTTCAACCTCTGAGCCGTTTAACCGCGGAAACAGTCGCATCCACCGCCCGGTCGATTTCCTCGGCGGTGGTCATCCTGCCCGTGGTAAAACGAACCGTACCTGCGGCCCACTCCTTGGGAACACGCATGGCTGCAAGCACATGGGACATTTCAACCTGCCCGGAATGGCAGGCGGCCCCTGCTGACGCAGCTACATCCAGGCCGATTTCCTCGAGCAGCCGGCCGGCCTCCACACCAAGAAACGACACGCTGGAGGTGTTCGGCAGCCGCATGTCTACAGGTCCGTTTAACCGAATATCCTCCAGTGCGCTTTTAAGGCCCTTCTCAAGCCTGTCCCGCATCGATTTCATATGATCCGCGTGCTCGCCAAGCCTCAATCCTGCGATTTCGCACGCCTTACCGAGGGCGACGATCCCCGCGACATTTTCGGTCCCTGCCCTGATGCCCGATTCCTGCCCTGCACCATGACAGAAAACGGTGCCCTCGACACCCCGCCGGAGGTATAAAGCTCCTACACCCTTGGGAGCATAAATTTTGTGCCCGGCCAACGAAAGCAGCCCGACCCCCAGTTCGTCCACACGCGTCGGTATCTTGCCGAGGGACTGTGCAGCGTCGGTGTGAAGGAGCACCTGGTTTTCACGAGCCACGGCGGCTATTTCGGGGATCGGCTGGATCGCGCCGATCTCGTTGTTGGCATGCATTATCGAAATCATTATTGTATCAGGGCGAAGGGCCGCTGCAACATCGGATGGGTCCACAAGCCCGTCTCGGTCCACCGGGACATAGGTCACAGAAAAACCATGCCCCTCCATGAACCGGCATACCTCCAGTACGGCCGGGTGCTCGACAGTGCTGGTAATTATATGGGTCCCACGGGGAAAACGTGAGCCTCCGATGCTCTTTACGGCATGATTGTTGGCCTCGGTGCCGCCGCTCGTAAAAACCACCTCCTCGGGCCGGCAACCCAGAATTCCTGCGACCTGCCGCCTTGCCGCCTCCACGGCCTGCTTAGGCCGTATACCGTACCAATGAGAGCTTGACGGGTTACCGAATTCTGTTTGGAGAAAAGGCATCATGGCATCGAGAACCTCCGGTGCATGAGGGGTGGTCCCGTTATAATCCAGATAAACAGGTTTCATGATAAGTTTCCTTTCAGTTGACCTTTTCGGCCTTGAAAGTGGTGGAGGATCTCTTTTCAGTCATGGGTAACTCCGTTGTGAATGCCACCACATAATGTGTCATTTTACCTTGACATACAACATATAGAGTCTAGAATGAACAAATGCGTTGATGAATCAAATTGCCTGGCATGACCTCGATAGCACAGGTAAAAGAACATATCAAATTCCAGGGAGGGAATTCAATGGGCCGGGAAAGAAAAGCCGTGGTCGCCGGGGATGGAGTCTTTGATTTGAGCTGCTACCGGCTCGATACAGACCGTTTCTCCGATCTACTCATAAGGGATAATCCTATAGATTCAACTCAGGCCATGGACATTTCCCAGTCGCTCCGGCGCCAGATCGCAAGCATGGAAAGGGCTACGGTGACCATGGAGGCGGTGGAAAAAATGATAGAAGAAAAACTCCGGGAATTCGGGCTCCCTAAACCATCTCCCGTCAGAATTGATGAGTCCATCTTTGTTAAAAACAACATCTCCTTTTCTGAAAACGCCTTAAGGGTTCTTGAGCGCCGGTATCTGAAAAAAGACTCTGAAGGCCGTCCTGTCGAAACCCCGGAGCAAATGTTCCGGAGAGTTGCCAGATACGTGGCCGGTGCGGAAGCGCTGTACGGAAATGAAAGCGGTGCCGCGGAAATTGAAGAAATCTTCTACACCATGATGACGGAAAGAATTTTTCTGCCCAACTCTCCTACCTTGATGAACGCCGGCAGGGAGCTCGGTCAACTCGCCGCCTGCTTCGTTCTTCCGGTTGAAGACAGCATGGATGGAATTTTCGATGCCTTGAAAAACGCGGCCCTGATACACAAATCAGGAGGTGGCACGGGATTTTCCTTCTCCAGGCTCAGGCCGAAAAACAGTCGTGTCGGAACCACAGGCGGGGTCGCCTCCGGACCGGTTTCATTCATGCGTATTTTCAATACCGCAACCGAGCAGGTCAAACAGGGAGGTACCCGCAGAGGGGCTAATATGGGTATTTTACGGGTGGATCACCCGGACATAATGGAGTTTATTCACTGCAAAGAAAACGACGGCAGCCTGAATAACTTCAATATCTCGGTCGGCGTTACCGATGCTTTCATGAACGCTGTACGGGAAGGCCAATCCTATGACCTGCTGAATCCCACGGACAAAACCGCGGTCGGCAGCCTGGACGCTCGAGAGGTATACGATGCATTGATTTCCAGCGCATGGAAAAACGGGGACCCCGGGATCATCTTCCTGGACAGGATAAACGTGGACAATCCCACCCCCGAACTCGGTGAAATTGAAAGCACAAATCCATGCGGTGAGCAGCCGCTTCTGCCCCTGGAAGCCTGTAACCTCGGATCACTGAACCTTTCCATGTTTGTTTCCGAATCCGCCGACGGTCCGGCCGTTGACTTTGAAAAATTGAAAGAGGCTGTGCACTGGGCAGTTCGATTTCTGGACAATACCATCGATGTTTCACGCTATCCACTTCCCACAATCGATGCGATGGTAAAAGGAAACCGTAAAATAGGCCTGGGCGTGATGGGTTTCGCAGACATGCTTTACAGGCTGGGGATTGCCTACAATTCGGAGGCTGCGCTTTTTGAAGCCGAACGCGTCATGGAATTCATACAGAGGGAATCTCATGAAGCATCCCGGATGCTGGCCCAAAGCCGCGGACCGTTCCCCAACATCGAAAGGAGCGTATTCTCCGGCCGTCCCGACTGCCTCTACCGAAACGCAACAACAACGACCATCGCGCCTACCGGGACTCTCAGCATAATCGCCGATTGTTCGAGCGGAATCGAGCCGCTGTTCGCCCTTTCCTTCGTGCGGCACGTAATGGACGACGACGAGCTGCCCGAGGTCAATGCGGTATTTGAACAAGTCGCCAGGGAAAGGGGCTTCTTCGACCGCGAATTGATGGAAAGAATAGCCAAAAAAGGGACCATAAGCGAAATGAAAGAAATTCCTGCAGATATAAGGGAAATATTCGTCACCGCCCATGATATCACACCTGAATGGCACGTGAAAATGCAGGCCGCATTTCAGAAATACACGGACAATGCGGTTTCCAAAACCGTGAACCTGGCCCGGGACGCCACCGTCGAAGACGTGAG
>CAYXDR010000004.1:0-21729 GCA_964463515.1 uncultured Desulfobacteraceae bacterium
TCGGAATCGGTATCGGGGTCGAAAAAGAGCGTTGATCAACTTCCGATACCGATCCCGATAGCGATCCCAACCCCGAAGGACAGCGTTGTTTTGACTTTTTATGACTTCATCAAAACTGTCTTTTGATACTCTTGCCTGAAACCCTGGCACATGATAATAATGCTCCAGTCCGCGAGAACCCGCCCTTCCGCAGGACACAAAAAAATTCAGGGAGAAAGATATGAAGCTCCACTTTATAACGGCGCGAGATCTTCCAGACGCTTGGTTCCAGTGCGTTTACTCGATACTGGAGGAGGGAAGGCAATATACTATAGACCACGGCAGTTACAAGGGTCAAAAACGGCTGGAATTCGACCACCTGACAGTACATATCACCCACCCAGGAACCAGGCCTCTGCTGCCTGACATCCCCCCTGCCCTGGGTATTCCCAATCCAGTGGCAGACGGCTATCTGGAGGCATATCTTCCCTATCTCATGACGTCGGTAAAACAGCCCGACGAGGATTATACATACGGAGAACGGTTGGAAAAACAGATCCAGAAAGTGATACACATGTACAGGGAGCACGGTCCCGGCACCAACCAGGCATGCATGGAAGTGGGCAAACCCACCGATATCGGACTGGATGACCCTCCATGCCTTCGTCTTGTGGACACAAGAATTTCCGGAGGGAAGCTCCATTTCATCCTCTACTTCAGGTCCTGGGATCTCTGGAACGGTTTTCCGGCCAATCTCGGAGGTATTCAGTTGATGAAGGAATACATGGCCGGAGAGATAGGAGTAGAAGACGGAGAAATAATTGCTTCAAGCAAAGGGCTGCATCTCTATGATTATGTCTGGGAACTTGCCCAGTTGCGCACAATGAATACCCCCAACCGCAAGACTCAGCCGGAGTGAAAATTCCATTGCCTATGCACCCCCTGGAAATACACCCCGAAACCAGGTGTGACCTCAAAAGCCTTAATGCATCGGAAACAGAATGCTGGGTCGAATCACTGGGCCTGGAACGATACCGTGCCAGGCAGATCCGAGAGTGGCTCTACAAAAAGCTTGCGCCGGATTTTGACCGCATGCACACCCTTCCCAGGGAAGCAAGGCTTCTACTTGAAAAATCGGCTTTTCTCAATAATCTCAAGCTCCGTTCCATGCTCACCTCCGTAGATACCACCCGGAAATATCTGTTCGAACTGACCGACGGGCAAACAGTCGAAACGGTGTTGATTCCGGAAAGAGACCATTTTACTCTTTGTGTCTCCTCCCAGGTAGGCTGCGCCATGGGATGCAAATTTTGCATGACAGGTAGTCAGGGACTTGTCAGGAACCTTAGGGCGTCCGAAATCATCGACCAGGTGATAGAAGTACGCCGCACACTGGAAGACCCTTCCCGACTCACGAACATCGTTTTCATGGGAATGGGAGAACCTCTAGCGAACTACGAGGAGGTTGTGCGTGCAGTAAATAATATCGTATCCGCCGACGGCCTGGATTTCTCACACCGCCGCGTCACCATCTCCACCTGCGGCCTGGTTCCGGGAATAACCCGGCTGGGAAAAGAAATGGCTGTAAACCTGGCCGTCTCAATGAACGCAGCCGATGACGAAACCAGGACCTTTCTCATGCCGGTGAACAAAATTTACCCTCTGGATGAACTTCTTTCCGCCTGCAGAAACTTCCCCCTCCCGAACAGAAGAATGATAACTTTTGAATATATTTTGATCAACGGAATAAACGACAGCGATGGCGACGCCCGCCGCCTGTGTAAAATTTTGTCAGGAATCCGGGCAAAAATAAACCTGATAGCATTAAACGCCCACCCGGCTTCGCCCATGGGGCCTCCGCCCGCCGACAGGATTTTTTCCTTCCAGCATGTGCTAGTGGATCACAACTATACCGCCGTAATCCGTAAAAGCAAAGGAAGAGACATTCTTGCCGCCTGCGGACAACTTAGAAGTGCGGTCGAAAAAAAAGAATGCCCAGAGCTGGCAGCTATACTGATCGGTGATTCGAATTCTTGACAAAAATTCCACATTCGTTTACAGATACTCCGGCCGGGTATTGGTAGTGCTTAAATGGTTAAACCATGGCAGATCCTCTCCCCTGGAGACAGGGATAGAAATCCTTGTCAATTTCACATACCTGAAGAAAGGCCTTTAAAGGCTATCTCGGAAACATATGTCGGCCGGTTGCATAGAAATGTTCAACAGCCGGGCTAGGGCAAGGTATATAATCTTTCGGGGTTATAGATGAAGGATTCAAGGGGTTTGTTTGCGTTGAGAATTTTCATTGACGACCTTGACACCTAGACTTTCAAGAGGCACGGGAGGCAGGGAGGCAGTTTCTGATCCGCATCTTGAAAATGGCTGACGATATATTCAAGTTCGTTTGGGGCAATGCCCTTGGGGTTTCAATTTATTAACAGGGAGGATAAGCATTATGAGAAGATTTAGCATTGCAGCGTGTTGCTTGATGTTAGCGGCGGTTTGTTTCGCTTCCGCAGCGACTGTGCCGGCTTACGCGGCAGATCCGCCGGAAGAGAGGAAAATCCGCCGGATTGAACTTTACGTGACAACCGCCGAATACGACCCCATCCGCTACGAATTCGGCCTCATGATCGCCGCCAACTGGAAAAAGTTGGGATTCGACGTTAAAGTGACGCCCCTCGAATGGTCCAGGCTCGCACAGGAAGGAATAAAACAGAAAAATTATGACGCCTTCACCTTGAACTGGGCTGGGCGGGCTGAACGAATTGACCCGGACCACTTCTGTTACTCCGTTCTTCATTCAAGCAATGTTCACATCGGCCAATACAACATCAACGGATATCAGAACCCGGAATATGATAAATGGGCTGAGATGCAACGCAGGATCATAGACCCGGAAAAGCGGCGGGAGGCTGTGTGGAAATGCCAGGAAATCGCCGCCAAGGATCAACCCCACACCCCTATCGCGTGCAGGAACCAGCTGCAGCCTTACAATGTCAGGGACTGGGAAGGGTGGACGCCGATGATGGGAGAGGGTCTTCAGGCATTCTGGAACCTCATGAACGTAAAGCCTAAAACCGACCGCAAAATCCTGCGATGGGGATACCCGAGCGACGTGTCCACGATGAACCCGCTCGCCTCTGTGGCCACGCACGATTTTCAGACCTTCAGACTGATATACGACAGGCTCGTCAGGGTCGGGGTCGACGGCAGGCCGGTCAACTGGGCGGCTGAAGGCATCACCCAGGTTGACGACACGACTATCGATGTAAAAATCCGTTCCGGGATGAAATTCCACGACGGCGAACCCGTAACAGTCGAAGATGTCAAATTTTCTTTCGAATTCCCGACAACAGCCAAATCCGGCTATTTCATGGCCATCGTCAAACCGATAGAAAACGTCGAAATCAAGAACGATCAGACGGTACGCTTTAAACTCAAGGAGCCCTTTGCTCCCTTTGTAGCCAATTGCCTGGGACAGGTTTTCATTTTCCCGAAACACATCTGGGAAAAAATAGAAAATCCCCTTGAATTCGGTAACGAAAACGCCGTCGGAAGCGGACCTTTCAAGCTGGATTACTGGAGGCGGAATGAAGAAATCAAGATGAGTAAGTTTGATGGCTACTTCAATCCGCCGAACATTGATGCCGTCATTAAGATTCCCTATGCCAATGTGCAGGGCATGGCTGCGGGTGTCGAAACAGGCGAAGCGGATTTCGGCGGATGGTGGATCGAGCCCATACAAGTCGAGCAGCTCGAAAAAACAAAACACGCCGAGGTTATCAAGGTCCGGGATCACGGCTATTACCACATCAATTACAACATGAGACGCAAACCTTTTGATGATGTCGCAGTCAGAAGAGCGATGGCCTATGCCATTCCCAAAAAGATGATCGTTGAAAGGCTGCTTGAGGGCTATGGAGAAGTGACTCACTCCATAATTACGCCTCCCAATGAATTTTATCACAATCCCAATGTCGAGGAATTCGATTTCTCACTGGAAAAAGCCAGGCAGGAATTGGAGAATGCAGGCTATGAGTGGGATTCCGACGGAGCGATTTATTATCCGGAAGGCAAAACCGACGACAAAGTCCTGAGAAAGGGAGATCCGGTTCCTGAAAAAAAATAAATGATCACCTGGATGCGCACCGCTTCCGCGGGTGTATATCTGCCTCCGGTTGAGGTGCGCATCCTTATATTGACATGGATCTACTGAAAAAACCTATCTAGGGCCTGATCCGGTCTCGAATGGTTCGCAGATGAAAGCTTACATTATCCGCAGATTGATTCAGCTGGTGATCACATTGTTTGTGCTTACCACCATCCTGTTCTTCATGTTTCGGCTCCTGCCGGGAGACCCTCTAACCATGTACCTGGACGCCGCGCTTCCAGTGGAATCCCAGGAGATGGTGCTGAAGCAGTTCGGTCTTGATCAGCCCTTGTCATACCAGTATCTGGCATATATGAAAAACATCCTGAAGGGTGAATTCGGCCGCTCCTTCTATTATCGAACTCCGGTATCGAAAATCATGGGAGAAAGGCTTATAAGCACGATACTACTCATGGGGGTTTCGATACTGCTGGCTTTTGTAATGGGGGTGGTCCTAGGAACGATAATGGCCTGGAAGAGAGGGACCAAATTCGAAATAGCAGGTCTCGTCACCGGACTTACGTTCAAATCTGCACCAGAGTTCTGGACCAGCCTGATGGCTCTTTTGGTTTTCTCCTACACCCTGGGCTGGTTCCCAATTGGAGGAATGCATACGCCCGGCCAAGAATTCACTTCCTTTGCGTCCAAATATTTCAATCTGGACTTCTTGCACCACCTGATCCTGCCGTCCCTGGTGGCGGCGATCTTTTACATGGCCACTCCCATGCTCATTATGCGCAATTCCATGCTGGAAGTGATGACCGAGGATTTTGTAGAAATGGCCAGGGCCAAGGGTCTCAAGGAAAGAACCGTCATGTTCCGGCACGCCATGAGAAACGCCATGCTGCCTGTTATCACGGTGCTAACCCTTATGATCGGTTTCGCTGTGGGCGGCCAGGTGTTGATCGAAACTGTTTTCCGATGGCCCGGAATGGGCAGGGAGATGGTACTCGCGATCCAGCGGCACGACTACCCCATGGCCCAGGCGAGTTTCTTCGTGCTTGGAGTGCTGGTTGTCACACTGAACTTTATCACAGATCTTTTATACGGGTATCTTGATCCTCGTGTAACCTATAGATAAAACACCAAAAAGAGTGCTTTGATATTTTTCGGGAGTTATACTGTGAGTGCAATGCAAAACCATTCTCCGGCTATGAACTTGCCGGGGGCAGAAAAGGTCAGGGTCACCCGCTTCCGTTGGGCCAGGCGCATGTGGAGGTCCGCGGCAGAGCAATTTGCCATTTTCAGGAAAGACAAACTCGGGATGGCAGGTCTTGTCATCCTTTTGTTTTTTATCGCTTTGGCCGTGTTTGCCCCAATTTTAGCACCCCACGATCCAATGGAAACTTTGATGAATCCCGACGGAACTATGGCGCGCATGCAGCCTCCGTCCATCGATTTCCCGTTTGGAACAGACCGCATGGGCAGGGACATCCTCAGTCAGGTAATCATTGGAAGCCGGGTCGCAGTGGGTGTTGGAGTTCTGTGCGCCGTTATGGTTGTGATAATCGGTACAAACGTCGGCCTTATAGCCGGCTATTTCGGAGGCAAGGTTGACGATATCCTGATGCGGATCACCGATATTGTCTACGGCGTGCCTTTTCTGCCTTTTGCGGTGATACTCGTGGCGCTTCTTGATCCGGGTATTTTCAACATAATCCTCGCCATAGTCCTGATAACCTGGCGCAGCACCGCCCGAGTTGTGCGCGCACAGGTTCTGACCATAAAAGAGAGAGCCTTCATTGAAGCCGCCAGGGTTTCAGGAGCCGGCAATTTCAGGATCATATACCGCCACATCATGCCGAATGTCCTTCCGCTGTCCTTCGTCTACGGAGCCCTGTCCATGGGCTGGGCCATTCTCACCGAGGCCAGCGTCAGCTTTTTGGGTTATGGCGACCCGCTACTGATGAGTTGGGGAAAGATCATATTCATGTGCTATGTAGCACAGGCTATCATGGTTGCCTGGTGGTGGGTGCTTGCTCCAGGCCTTGCCATTATTTTATTGGTTTTATCCGGATTTTTCATCGGACGCGCTTATGAGGAAATCGTGAATCCAAGGCTGAGGGCAAGATAACCGCCAGCCCTCGAAGCCGGGCATTAGAACGGAAATACAATTATGGCACTTCTGGAAGTAACTGATCTCAAAACATATTTTAAAACCAGGGCAGGCGATGCCCGGGCTGTTGACGGGGTTTCGTTCTCCATCGCCCCGGGGATAAATTTCGGTCTGCTTGGTGAATCCGGTTGCGGGAAAACCACTGCCGCCAAATCCATCATACGCCTGCTACCCCCTAACGGCAGGATAGCCGGAGGCAGCATCATGTTCAAAGGCCGGGACCTCGCGGCCGCATCCGATGAACAGGTTCGAAAAATTCGGTGGCAGGAAATATCCATGATCTCTCAGAGTGCGATGAATGCACTCGACCCGGTCTACAAGGTTGGGAAACAAATCGTCGAGGCTATAAGGGCACACAGGGATGTTTCAAGGGACGAGGCCATGAATCGCTCGAGAGAACTCTTTGACCTCGTCGGCGTCGATCACAGGCGGCTCGAAGCCTATCCCCATCAATTCAGCGGAGGCATGCGGCAGAGGGCTATCATAGCCATGTCCCTGGCATTGAACCCCAGCCTTATCATCGCTGATGAACCCACGACTGCACTTGACGTTATTGTCCAGGACCAGATACTGCGCCGGATTGCTTCGCTTCAGAAAAAAATGAACGCCTCGATACTCATGATCACCCACGACATATCCGTAGTGGCTGAAATATGCGGCCGGGCCGCCGTCATGTACGCCGGCAAAATCGCGGAAATAGGCGCGATCACGGGAATTCTCAAGCGGCCTTTTCACCCGTACAGCATGGGGCTCAAAAATGCATTCCCTAGTATACTCGGCGAAAAACAGGATCTGATATCCATACCGGGAGCGCCGCCCCAGCTGGTCGACCCTCCGGCCGGCTGCTTGTTTCACCCCAGGTGTCCATTCGCTTTGGATATATGTACCGAAGAAATTCCGCCGCTTTTGCAGGTGGGGGAAGACCAGTTCGCCGCCTGCCACAGAGTCTCCGAGGCTGAAAACCTGCGCGGGCTGGCAGCAGACAGAAAAACCTGGGAAAGGATGGAAACCGAAGCATAATGAACGATTCGCAACATCTCATAAATGTAAACGGACTGACAAAACTCTTTCCGCTTTCCAAGGGTTTCATGGCCTCCCTGCTGAACAGGGGTGAAGAAAAAGTTGTTCACGCCGTCGACGGGGTCTCCTTTGCACTCAAGCAGGGAGAAACGATCGGGCTTGCAGGAGAAAGCGGCTGCGGCAAGACCACCACAGCCAAGGTTATGGTAAGGCTCCATGAACCCACAAGCGGGGAAATTCTTTTCAAGGGTAAAAACATTTCACATCTCAAGGGATCGGACCTGAAAGTTTTCAGAAGAGATGCCCAGATGATATTCCAAGACCCCTACGAATCCTTGAACCCCCGCTACACGGTATCGATGACTCTCGAGGAACCTCTAGCCATTCATGGTATCGGAGAGCGAAAGGAGAGGCTGGAAAGAGTCTTCGAAGCACTGGACATCGCTGGTCTGCGTCCGGTCGATTATTATCTTGAACGCTATCCACATGAAATGAGCGGCGGGCAGCGCCAGAGAGTGGCAATAGCCAGGGCTCTAGTGCTGAAACCGCGATTCATTGTCGCAGACGAACCGGTCTCCATGCTGGATGTATCCATCCGGGCCGGCGTATTGAAACTTCTCCGCAGGCTGACGCTGGACATGGGGCTCGCCAGCCTTTATATAAGCCACGATCTGTCTCTAATCCGGTATATCTGCGACCGCACCGCGATCATGTACCTGGGAAGAATCGTAGAACTCGGACCCACCGAAGAAGTCATAAAAAAACCCTGTCACCCATACACGCAAGTGCTTCTCCAGGCGGTACCCATACCAGATCCCGAGCACAGGCGTTCGGCTCCTGAAATTTCCGGGGAAATCCCCAGCCCCATCGACCTTCCTTCCGGTTGCAGGTTTCATCCCCGTTGTCGAAAAGCCGAAAAGATCTGCAGGGAAGAACCTCCTCCGAGAATCGAAATCGCCCCCGGCCACGAAGTCGAGTGCCACAGATACGCCTGACCCTGATAAACCGCCGGCTGAAAAGCTGAAAAAGGAGAAGATTATGGAAAATGTTTACCGCTTCATCGAAGAAAACAAGACCCGTTTCCTGGATGAACTTTTTTCACTATTGCGCATCCCAAGCATCAGCACCAGGAATCAGGGCATCCTCGAATGCGCGGAAACACTTGCCGGAATGATGGAACAGGCAGGGATATCCACCAGGATTTTCCAGACCGACCGGCATCCGGTCGTATTTGGTGAACTGCGAAGTCCGGAAGCATCAAAAACGCTTCTGATCTATGGCCACTACGATGTACAGCCGCCGGAACCTCTTGAACTCTGGCAATCCAAGCCGTTCGAGCCCGAAATTCGCGACGACCGAATCTACGGCCGTGGTACGGCAGACGACAAGGGGCAGCTCTTCGCGCATCTGAAGGCCGTAGAAACCCTGTTGAAGGTCAATGGAAAAATATCCTCGAATGTAATTTTTCTTTTCGAAGGGGAAGAGGAAATTTCGAGTCCCAACCTCCGGCCTTTCATCGAATCTCACAGGGACATTCTGCGTGCCGACGCCTGCCTTGTAAGCGACGCCCCCAGGCATGAATCGGGCCGTCCTACGCTCCTTTGCGGTGTCAAGGGAATGCTTTATGTGGAACTGCGCGCCAGGGAAGCCAATCAGGATCTGCATTCGATGAAAGCCGCCACGGTTCCGAGCCCAGTGTGGAAGCTTGTCCGAGCGCTGAATCACATAAAAGGAGCTGACTGCCGCGTCCGGATCCCTGGCTTCTATGAAGCGGTGAGACAACCATCTCAAGCAGAGCTGGCCGCAGCTGCCGCCGTACCGTCAGAGGCTGCAAAAGTGAGACAGCAGCTTGGCCTGAAAAGACTCATAGGAGGCGACGGGGAATATTACCAAAACCTTTTCTTCTCTTCCACATGCAACATAGCCGGTATCCAGGCTGGCTACACAGGGCAAGGAGCCAAAACAGTTCTGCCTTCTGAGGCATTCGCCAAAATCGATTTCAGGCTGGTCCCGGACCAACTCCCGGAAGAAATACTCGCACAACTGCGCACCCATCTGGATGACGGCGGTTTCGAAGACGTAGAAATCCTTGAGCACGGCAGGCTCATGCCCTCGAGAACCCCTGTAGACCATCCTTATATTAAAATGGTGGCCGCAGCCGCTAGAGACGCGACAGGCGAGGAACCGGTGATTTTCCCCAGCATGGGCGGAAGCGGCCCGGACTACCTTTTTACCGGAGTGCTGGGCCTCCCGAGCGTCTGGCTCCCGTTGAGCCCCCATAATTCGAACAATCACGCCCCGAACGAAAACATTCGCCTCAAGGATTTTTTCGACGGGATCAAAATCGGCGCCACCATCATCGAAAGGCTGTCTTATCTTTCTGAATAAAAGGACCTCTTTTGTTTTAAGGGCCATTTTTTGATATCGGCCTGTGTTATTTTATTCCCCCAGCGGGACTCTTCCCTGCATTCGCTTGAGATTTTCAAGATGACAATCTTGCGGGCCTCTCTTTGCACAACGAGGCGAATATAAAATCCACAGGAATCGTCAATGACCTCAACAACTTTCGGATTGCTTTTCCTTATCGATCAAAAATGGATAGCATCATTCGTAGCTGCCGAATTCATCAATGGCCTTCTTTATCAAATACACATGGTATCCAGGAGTTTCAGGGGAAACCTCACATCCCGAACTAAACATGAAGCCTCGCGGGGCTTTTTTACCATGCTCTATGATATTCCGGCAAGACTCTGTTATCTGCTCCGGCTGGCCAGTCAGCAGTAATGAAGGATCGAGGTTGCCTATTATCACTGCTTTTTCCCCTAAATATTCGATCGCCTTGTCGACTTCGATTTCCTGCCCAAAACTGCAAAGCCCCGGCTCACCCATGGGAACCTCTGCCCAGTAAGGTAGATTGGCGTTGTGATCCGCACAAATGTGATGCAGAATGTGCCGTACCCCCATATTAAGAATTCTTTCACCGGTTTCTATAAGATAAGGAAGAACGAATTTCTTGAATTGCCTGGGCGAAATAACCAGGTTAGCCGCTAGGGGCTCCCAAAATTGAGGGATAACATTTTCAGATCCAAAGGTGTCTGCCCAGTACCTGACAATTTCCACGACGTGTTCTGTTGCGAGACGAAGCACCTTATGAACGCTTTCGGGTGACTTAAGCATCCACCGACAAAGTTTCTCCACCGCACAAATATTGCCTGCTATCGTAAAATTACCACCAAGCACTACTGAAATGGGAGTACCGTAAAATTGTTGAAGTTTCGAAAAAGCCATCGCTACCGGAAGACAGCCGGCAGTCTTGACATCTGGAAGATTCAATGTATCAATGTCCGCTTCGGACTTCACAGGAAACATCTTATGGGCTGGCGCCTGCTGGTAGTTTCCTTCAGGCATCTTGATCTCTCCGCCGAATTCCCATGTGCCGTACGAGGCGTAACCATAAATAGGCCCCCAATCCACCCCATACTGTTCAAAGGTTTTCATTTGTGCATCAAAGCTTTTTGCTGCGTCGCTATAAATCGTCGCTATCGGGAGGCCTAAGTTTTTTGCACAAAATCCGAGAATGAAGGGGAAATGAGGAACGCGATCAACTGGCTTTTCGGTCAAAATAGACTTGATCCGGTTTGATTTGTCCATCAATATAGTTTCCTTCCAATGAAAAAAATTTATCCTGACATGGAACCTGAAAGAAGGCGTGTAGCCTCCTGTACAGCTGAAACTGCATCGTCAGCATAGCCATCAGCGCCATATCTCCGCGCAATATCATGATTCAACGGCGCACCTCCCACCATCACTATCACGCCGGGCTTTTGTGCCTTGACAGCTTCAATGATTCGGGGCATAGCCAACATACTCGTGGTCATCAGCGCGGAAAGCGCTATCACATCAGGATCGTGCTCTGCTAATTCTGAAATGAATTGTTCCATTTTGACATCCTTGCCCAGATCGAAAATTTTCCAGCCGGCGGCTTCAAACATCGTTTTAACAAGACTTTTTCCGATATCGTGTATATCTCCTTCCACAACCCCCAGCATAATCTTACCGCTGACCTTTTCGCTCCCCGCCTTGACATAGGGCCTCAAAATATCGAGACCAGCATAAAGAGCATCAGAGCAAAGAAGAAGTTCAGGAACAAAATATTCATTTCTTTCGTACATCTCTCCGACGGTGACCATTCCTTCTGCCAACCCCCCGATAATGGCTTCATAGGCATCAATACCAACATCTATGGCCTGTCGGCAAAGATCAGCTGTAGCTTCTTCGTCAAACTCCACCACCGAGTCATGGATCTTTTTGAGCAAGCCCTTTTTTTCTTCTTCGGATGAAAACATGATTGAACACTCCTGTTAAATTCAAATTGATTGGTGTCCATTCGGAATTACCGCATGGCACAAGTGAACCTTCCGATCGGAAATCAGAGGATTTGTTCGCGCTGCGCCTGCACTCCCCACCCTACAGGCGGCTCCCCGGTTTGCCTTCGCTATACACTCAGACGCCCATCCTGCGGGCGGGTCTCCGGTTCGTCTAAGGTAAAGCCCAAGCCAGGCCCGCTTCAACCCGCAGGACATACAAGCAAGCAATGACATTGGGCAAACCCACCACTTCCGATTTGCCTTCAACTACAAAGCATCAGCCTTTACAGCCTAAATTCCCTTGCAGCCCCTACCATCGCCCTCATATTTTCAGCTGGGACATTTGCGCTAAGCCCGCATCCACCGCTGATGATCAAATTTCCCTCCCGGCCTGCTTTTTCGATCACCTCCCGGGTCGCATCTCTTACGGACTCAGGATCACCGACAGCCATCAAAGAGGTACTGATGTTTCCCAACAGGCAATAAGACGAACCCAAAACTTTCCTGGCATAACCAAAATCCACCGCCTCATCCAAGCTGAGACAATCAACACCGGTTTCAGCCATCGTTTCCAAACGGTCAGAAGTATCCCCGCAAATGTGAAGGATGGTTTTTACTCCGCTTCTTTTAATCAAACCTACAAGACGTTTGAGGTAGGGAAGCCCCCAGTCCTCAAATTGTTTCTTTGATATGGCACTTCCGGATGATGTGGGATCAGACATGAAAACTATGTCCGCTCCGGCGCTTATGACCGCCACTGCGTATATAACCAAGCTGTTTAAAGCGAGTTCCAAGAGCTCTCTTAGATTATCCTTTTGCCGATGCATATCCCTCATGATATTCTCCGGCCCCCTCATCATGGCAGCGTGTCTGAAGGGCGCCTGAACATACCCAATTACGGGGACTTCTCCCTTAAAAAGACTCTTCAAGCGGCGTATCTGCTCCAAATACGTAGAAAGACGCAAATTTTTGTAAGGATCAAAAAGTTTTAATCTTGGAAAGTCACTTTCATAATCTTTAATGGCATACTCCTCAACATAAGGCTTCGCCCCTTTTTTAACATTAAGGATTGAACCCATTGCCTCGGATTCCGAGTGGCGGGAGCCTATATCCCAAACAGCATCATATCCGAATTGCGAAACGCAGAAACTCTGCGAGTAAACATGTTTTTCTATGTTAACCATTTCGTCTACAAAATCGATACCCGCCTGAACACTGCACCAGTCGCTAACAATGGGAACGACCGGATTTAAGCCCGGTTTTTTCCCGTCTAAAGTCAGCATCACCCTCTGATAGGAATTGATCATGTCATCCATAAATATATCCTTTACTACTATATTATATTCTATTTTTATATCAAGTTATTTTATTATATATCTAAATATTGGATTATATTGGCTGCTCTCTAGCTTTATATGGCAACCCCTTTTTCCATTTTTGATAAAATACTATACACAGCCCCATTCCAATACCTGTGAATGAATAAAGGTATGAATACTTGAAACATAAAACAGCCGCCAATACCAACAACAACCTTATAGCTATGCCCGGCTTTCCAAAAAAATACCCCATCGTTCCGCCAGAAATCATTACGGCCCCGATAGATGCGGTCAACACCGCCCATAGGACCTGCCATGTTGTTCCAAGCGACAACAAACTTATGTTGGTCAGAAAAATAAAGGGCAATATATAGGTAATCAAACCTAGACGAATTGCTAACCAAGCGGTTTTTATCCAATCTCCCCCAGCGATGCCCGCTGCAACATAGACACCAGCACACACAGGGGGTGTCAATGCCGACAAGATGGCGAAATAAAATATAAACATATGACAAGCGACCGGGTGATACCCCAGGCTTACCAATGAAGGAGCAAGCACGGAAGCCCCCAACAGATAGGCCGCAGGCGTGGGAATGCCCATTCCCAGCATAAGGGTAACCAGTGCGGCTAGCAAAAGAGCCAAGATCACGCTCTGCCCGCTAATGCTCATGATGAGTTCCGATGCATTTACACCAATACCAGTCAAACTTATCAAGGAAACAATGACATTCGCGCATACCAGAAGAGGAACAACCTTAACGAGAGACAATCCAATTCTAGAGATTCCAGAATACAGTTTAATAAATCTTTGCCGAATTTCCACAGGGGCGAGAGTAGCGAAAATGAACAGAACTGTGAAAGCGAAAATAGCCCAGAACGCTGAAGTCTCCGGAGTACGCCCTGAAAGCATCAATGCAACCAAAATGATGATCGGTATGAAAAGGGGGATCGATTTCGACGGCCTGATGATTTCCCGAAAGGTTTTTATATCCTCTTCCGGTACGCGCCCGAAACCACGCTTAAGGCTTTCAAAATACACTGCCGAAAGAATTGACAAATAATACAAAAAAGCAGGTATAACCGCGCAAACGGCAACCTGTATGTATGGCATTTCCAGCAGTTCCGCCATCAGGAACGCACCTGCGCCCATAATCGGAGGGGTTATCTGTCCCCCTGCGGATGCAGTGGCTTCGACAGCCCCTGAAAATTCATTCCCGTATTTCAACCGCTTCATCAACGGAATTGTAAAATTCCCGGTCGTAGCCACATTAGCCACTGCAGACCCAGACAGCATCCCAAAAAAACCACTGGCAACAATCGAAACCTTAGCACCCCCTCCGTAAAACCTTCCGGTAGTCCAAACCGCCGTATCGATGAAATGCTCTCCTGCTCCGGTAGCTAAAAGGAATCCGCCGAATATAATAAACACAGCGACCAAGGTTGAAGATATGCCCGTCACAAATCCCCAAAGCCCCTGGTCGCTGAGGTACATCACCTGTATGACATGACGAAAGCTGAAGCCTCTATGCCCCCAATATTCCAAATATTTTCCCACTATTGGAATATCTGGAATATATTGTCCGATAAGAGCATATAAAATAAATATAATAGTTAATATTGGAAAAAGAATTCCGACAGTTCTACGTCCTGCTTCTAAAACTAATAAAATACCTATCGAACCTAACCATAAACTTATTTTTGTAGATTCCGCAGGATTTTCCATAATCCAGTGGTAATTTATTACAACATAGCTACAAAACATTATTGTCAGAACAACCAATCCTATATCTAGGAAAAGCGAGATACGATTTAAGCCGCACCCCCTCCTCAAAGCGAAAGGTTTAAACATGGCAAAAGTCAGAAAAAGTGCGAACCCCACGTGAACCGCGCGTTGCTGCAGATTTGGCAGAGGACCTGCATAAGCTGTATATATGTGGAACAGGACAAAGCAAACCGATATAACAGTTAAAAATGTTTTTATCGTGCCCGTCGGCTCCCGGTTCTGAACAGCTTTATCCTCTATTTCGACCGTTTGAATATTCATAGCCCATGCCTTTTAAGGGATAACCTAATTCAATATATCAATATTAAACATTTATTGCTTTAATAGTAGATTGTTTGATCTGGGAAAAAAGATACAAACATATTCTATTCAGCTTCTGGCGGAATCACCTGGGATGGGATGTTTATTGCGCCCAGCTCCCGATATGCCTTTATAGCTCCTGCGTGCAGAGGCACCTTAGTCAAGATAGGGGTTTCTTGTACCACATCGATATTTTTGTGTTCCGGATAACCGTCGACCTGATATTTCTTTCCTTTGACTATCGCCTTTACAAACTCGTAGGCCAAATCATCAGGAAAATTCTTCAAACATTCCACTACCGTAGCCATTCCCCAATTCGTATATTCGCTTTCATCCGGCATAGCATTGATTTTTCCTGCAGGTATGGTAATCAACGAGACATAGGGTAGTTCTTTCCTGATTTTTTCGATATGCTTATCAGTCATTGATATCAATCTGACTTTTGTCAGTGTCATAATGTCGAGAGTAGATGCGTCCAGCTGAGTCCCAACTCCAGTTTTCACATATCCTACAATTCGCTTATCCTTAACGGCTTTTACCGCATCAGAAGCACCTCCTATGTAGTAATCTGGCTCAATTCCTAGGATTTTAAATATCTGCTTAGTGGTGCTTTCTGTAGCCGAACCACGAATACCTGGACTAAATTTCTTGCCATCCAAATCCTCTAGTTTAGTAACTCCACTATCTTTTCTAACAACGATAAAATCGATTGTTTTTGCATAGGCCCACAAAATTCTTAAATCCGGATATGGTGTCTTTTGCCAATTTCCCAATCCTTTCCAAGCCTCGTACATCACTTTCATGCCGCCTATTCCTATATCCAGCTGGCCGGCACGAATGCGCTTGAGATTGTCGACACTCGCTCCAGTTTCAACAACACTTACCTTTACATTGTCTACGTATTCATTTATTGCCTTAGCTGCACCCACCGTATAAGAATAGTGGCTTGAAGCTGCAGAACTTGCTCCAAAAAATATATAATTTATTTTTGCATCTGCAGCATTAACACCGAGAAAAAAACCAATAACAGCCAAACAAATTATTTTAAAAAACTTTACCATTTTATCCTCCTAACTTTGTATGTTTATAAAACCATTAAACCAATTGGATATTTATCCAAGATTTCATATCCTACGTTTGTTGAAAGGACCATATTACCAATTGCAGCAGTAGCATAACCAGGGACAAAAAGATTAGGATGTATCTCGAAGAGCATCCCAGGCCTTATAGAACCAAAATCTTCATCATATTTATTTACAACATTACTCGTTTTATGCATTTGAAATGGATTTGGAAAGAAATCGGATAAAATTGGATCTGAATAGTCAAGTCCAAGGCTATGACCACTCTTCAACCAATACCAATCATTGTCCCTAGCCTTAGGGTAATATTTTTTCAAAACACGCTCTGCAGCTTTCCATATTTCGCATACACGGTTACCTGGATATATCTCATTTATTGATGCCCTATGCATTTCATTTACAATTCCATATACTTCCTGTAGCTTAGGATTGGCCTCCTCAATCGACCCGGTCCTGATGGAGTGGCCCCAATGACCATCCCTCAGTATAAAAAGAGAGATTAAAGTCTGGTCTCCTTCTTTAGGAATTTGAGAACATTCTTCCCTATAATAGCGTGGTCGATCGGCTACGGGCGCAATCGTCATAAAAGTTGAAGCATATTCACATCCTTGAGATTTTGCCGTGTGCTCCAGGTCTGCCTGAATCTGATACACCTTTTTCCCTGAACGTACTTTTTCGGAAAAGGTATCGAACATTTCATCACAAACAGCCGCAGCCTCCCGGTGTAAATTTATGTCGTAATCGTCTTTTATTACTCTTGCCTCTTTTATTATATAATCAAGCTCTATAATTTCAATATCTGGAAAGCTATACACAACTTCTTCATACAAGCTTACTGGAGTTTCAATTTTGCCTATATACCCAATTCGACCCTTTGTACTGATCCTTGGCTTCAATGTTGCGACGATCTCCCTTCCAAATCCATTTGGAGAAACCGACCTGACATCTTTAAACCAAACAATCTCTTCAGCAAATAATTTAGCGGATCTTCCATTCACCAGCAGTACCGGTTCATTTTCAGGCATGATTATCATTACTGATGCACGATTCAACGGATCCCAATTACAGAGATATCTAAGATATCCATGCGTTTGACTGGCAAAACCCAAGGAACTTCCAGTGGAATAAACTATAGCAGCTTGAATCTTTTTCGCAGATAAGATATTTTGTATTTTTTTGACTCTATTTATAAATATTGAGCTTGAAATATCCATGATTTATATCCTAATCTTCAAAACTTTGTTTAAATAATATAATATTATTTAGTAATATGCATAAAATTTTCTCAGCTATATTCTTGAAGCTTTTTGGTTACATGTAATTTTAAAGCTTCTTTAGCTTTACTATATTGTTTTTTGGTGATTAATTCGTATATTTGTTTGTGTTCATCATTATCTATTTCTATACGACCTGGCTTTAAAATGTTTTTAAATTGATACCGTGCCAAAGTAAGTCTTATTGAATTATAAAATAAGATTAATCGCGAATTTTCAGTGGCTTCGATCATCTTGATATGAAAATTTGCAAAGGCTTTATGGAATTCAAGGTACTTTTCCGGCTTATCACCTGATGGAAGTGACAATCGTGAGGCGGCTTCAATCGAAAATTCAAGCCCTGGCAGATCGTTGATATTTTTTTGCTCCAGCAAATCAACTGCATAGCATTCAATCATTTCCCGGGCCTGGTAGACTTCAGTGAGATCTTCCGCGGACAGCTCGGTTACAAAAGTGCCCTTGTTCGGAACACTGAAAACCAGTTTCTCGCTTTCCAAAACACGAAATGCCTCACGAATTGGATGCCTACTGACTCCTAGAGTAGAGGAAAGCTCATTTTCATTCAGCCTTTGTCCAGGCACAAATTCACCTGTAATAATTCTATTTCTCAAGAATTCAAGAACGAGTCTGGTAAGACTTGGTGCCTCCATCAATCCACTCCATCGTGAATATTCAGTTGTCAACTGTCTACTGTGCACAGTTGACAATTTTAATAAAAAGGATTGCTTTGTCAAGCAAAAATTCGGGAGTCGTAAAAGGTGCCCTCCTGCCCGTCATCCTGCCCACCGTGTCGTCACATTCACGCGGGGGTGAGGGTTCGGTGACACGTCCAACGGACAACGAGCTCCCTTATATTAGTTGGAATTACCATTCCCGCCTTATCGGCGTCAGTATCGGGATCGAAATGGTTGGAGGAATTTCTTGTATCCTTGGCTGGAATATTCTTTGACAAAAGAATAGCATTAACGTGCAGCTGCCACCATGGTAAAAAAACTCATCGCTTTGTAACGAAAATTTGCGGGATTATGAACAAGAAGGCCCGGAGCAGCCTCATTTGACACTGGCCCGGGCCTGGAAATTTCTATAGAACTAATTTTTGGACTTTCACGGCTCCCACCTTGAATTCGGGGATCTTGGCCAGAGGATCGAAGGCCTCGGCATTGGTAAGTACGTTGGTGGGAACCTCCCCGAAATGAATAGGCAGAAACAGCGTACCCGGCGCCACTGAACCGGTCACCCTGGCCGGAGCCTCGATATCTCCTCTACGGGAGGAAAGCACCACCACATCTCCATCCCTGACGTCGATTTTTTCAGCGTCCGCCGGATTTATATCCACATAACCAGTCTTCTGTTCCACGTCCAGGTGCGGGGAAATCCTTGTCATCGTACCGGTGTGGAAATGGGCGAACATCCGGCCTGTGGTCAGGAAATAAGGGTATTCTTCGTCCGGAAGCTCTGCGGGGTCCCTATATTCCAAGGCAAAAAATTTGCCCTTGCCCCTGGTAAACTGGTCCTTGTGCAAAAAGGGTGTCCCGGGATGGTTCCTGTCCGGACACGGCCACTGTAAACCGTCCAGACCCATCCGTTGATAGGTCATGCCGGCGTAACTCTTGGGCGTAAGCGTCGCCATCTCGTCAAATATTTCTTCCGGTGAATCATAGTCCATGGGATAGCCCATCGCGGTGGAAAGCCTGCATATGATTTCCCAGTCCGGAAGTGTGTTACCCATGGGTTCTATTGCTTTTCTGATCCTCATGCAGCGCCGTTCGGTGTTCGTGAAAGTCCCTTCCTTTTCAGCCAGGGAAGCCCCGGCTAACACCACATCCGCCACCTGTGCGGTTTCCGACAGGAAAAGCTCCTGAACCACCAAAAAATCCAGCATCTTAAGCGCATGATCGAAATGGTTCCAGTCAGGGTCACTCAATTTGGGATTTTCGCCGATCACGTACAGACCCTTGAGTTTGCCTTCCAGCATTGCTGGGACCATGTCTGTGATGGTCATGCCCGGCGTCGCCGGAAGGTCCCTGCCCCAGGCCTTTTCAAACTTTTCACGGACGGCCTCGTCAGCCACAGGCTGGTAACCGGTGTAAACATTTGGAAGCCCTCCCATGTCACAGGCACCCTGCACGTTGTTCTGCCCCCTCAAGGGGTTCACCCCTCCTCCGTGCACACCTACGTATCCACACAGCATGGCAAGGTTACAGCATGATTTTACGTTGTCTACACCGGTGGTGTGCTGCGTTATCCCCATCGCATACAAAAGGCTTCCGGGTGCATTAGTCGCATAGAGTCGAGACATCTCTTCGAGATCTTTTTGTTCCACCCCGGTGATTTTGCTGACCTTTTCAGGGGTATAGCCGCTAACGGTCTCTTCCAACGCATCGTAGTCCTCGGTCCGCGCAGCTATATAGTCCAAGGCATGCCAGTTGTTCTTGATGATGATATGCATCATGCCGTTCAAAAGCGCCACATCGCTCCCCAGCCGGTGGTTTACCGCGATATCGGCAAACCGTGACAACTGGATTTTTCTCGGGTCCGCCACGATCAGTTTCGCGCCTTTTTCCTTCGCACGCATCACTCTCCGGGCGATGAGAGGATGACATGCCGTGGTATTGGAACCGATTATAAAAATACACCCGGCATCCTCGATGTCGGCAACCGAGTTGGTCATTGCTCCACTGCCGAACGCGGCGGCAAGACCTGCCACCGTAGAAGCGTGTCAGAGCCGCGCGCAATGATCTACATTGTTAGTTCCGATCACTGCGCGTGCAAATTTCTGGGCCAGGTAGTTTTCTTCGTTGGTCATCTTGGCCGATACAAGCACACCTACGCTGTCAGGCCCGTGTTTCGACACAATCTCCTTGAATCGGTCGGCCGTAAGCCTGATCGCTTCATCCCAGTCCGTTTTCATAAACCGGCCGAAAGTCTTGACCAGGGGCTGCTTGACCCTCAACACGCTGTTAACATGCTCGTGAAGGTTCCAACCCTTGATGCACAATTTGCCCTCATTGACCGGGTGAGTCTTCATCGGCAGGGTGCCGACGATCCTGTCATTGATCACTTCAAACAAAACCCCGCAGCCGGTTCCACAATAGGAACAGACCGATGGCACCAGTTTGCACTCCATTTCATGCTCCTTTATGCCTACGCCCCGCCGGCGGATTGAATCGGTTTCGGTTCCAGCGTCACACGCTCACCCAAGATGCTGAAGGGAGGCTGATCCACGCTCGTTCCCGTCTTGTAATCGAACAGGTTCATAACAATCTGATTCACCTTCTGATAAAGCAACCGAAGCGGGATGTCCATAGGGCAGGCATCCTCGCACAGCCCGCAGTCAATACAGCGTCCCGCCATGTGAACGGCCCGGACCAGATGGAAAACAGGAATATCGGGTACCAGCGGGCCTGCACGGACGAGTTCCTGGTTATCCAGGCTGCATTCCTTGCAGAAACAAACAGGGCAGATATTCCGGCATCCGTAGCACTTTATGCATTTTTGAAATTCATACATCCACCTGTAAAGCCCTTCTTCCGGCTCGTATCGTTCCACATCTTCCAGTCGGCGATTGTTGTCTATACCCACTTCTTTTTTGTAAGGCCCCGACTCGACCGGTTCCAGATAAGAACAGTCCGAATGTTCCTTCAGTTGCGATGGGCAGCAATTGATATCAATAGTTGAAACCTGCCCGCGACGCAGTTGATTCCAGACACATAAAACGTTAAGCGCCCGCTGGTTGCAATCACGCGCCAACATGCCGATTTTTATATCAGGGTCTTCTTCCGACATGTGGGTTGCTATCTTTTCCAACGAATACCGCGCAGGGCTTACGATAAGGTCGTCCACCTCATCCAACCGCTCCCGTGTAAAACACCAGGGCAGCGGATGATTTTCCACCTGTCTGTATCCTAAAAAAACATCGATGGTTCCTTTTTCGAGCCAGGATTTGATTCTATCTATCATAAAAAGGTCTCCTTAAACCGACAGTCATGAACGTCAACGGAGCATTTTATTGAAAATACCTTGCACTCATTCCCCCACCCGTTGAAGCCGCCGGAATAATCCTGTTCATTTATTTCAATCCTGCAAGCGCTGCCCTCGGAGCATCGGAAAAACCCACGAGGGGATTGGGCCCGAGCGACTTGATTTTTTCGGTGAACTCCGTAACAACTTCGACAAACTTTTGTGCTTCGGCAGATGAAATCCATGCCAGATGCACCCTCTCCTGGAGTCCCAGCAATCCCAACAACTCCTGAAGAAACGTAACCCTCTTTACAGTCATGTAATTACCATACAGGTAATGGCAGTCGCCGATGTGTCACCCCCCAACCAAAACACC
>CAYXDR010000005.1:0-11111 GCA_964463515.1 uncultured Desulfobacteraceae bacterium
GGTTGCCGGATATGGCCGCCCGGATCTCGTTCTCGTCCGGATGAGGGTTGCGTTCAAGAAGGCTTTTGGCCGACAGGATCATCCCCGAGGTGCAAAATCCGCACTGAACACCGTTATGTTCCAGAAATGCCTTCTGAAGCGGATGCAGGGAATCCCTGCCCGCCAGACCTTCCACTGTGATAACCGTTTTTCCTTCGACTTCCGGAAAAGGGTACAGGCAAGCGTTAACGGCCTCGCCGTCCACAATTACGGTACACGCACCGCATTCCCCGACACCGCAGCCTTCTTTTGCGCCGGTCAATTCGAAATATTCCCTTAGAACTTTCAAAAGCGTCCAGGATTCAGGTACTTCAGCGACCACAGCCTCCCCGTTGAGCGTAAAGGAAACCGATATCCTGCTCATTCCGAACTCCTTCCGTTGCCGGCGCGCTCAGCGGCCAGGGCCAGCATTCGCGCCACATAAACTCTTATCATCTCTTCCCGGTACCACGCATCGCACCTGAGACTGTCTCTCGGACTGCAACAATCAGGAGACGACGCGATCCGTCCCGCCTCCTTGAGCACATTAACGTCCGGCAGCCTGCCTTTCAAAAATTCCTCGGCTTTAAATGCCCGAACCGGTGTAGGCGCAGCTACGGTCAAAGCGATCCGCGCATCTTCGATTACCCCCCCCGCGCTAAGCTGCACCGCAGCAGCGATGCCCACCAGCGGAAGGTTCATGGCCTGTCTGCGGGAATGCTTCCAGTAGGCGCTTCCATAAGCACCCATTTCGAGGGGGATCTCAAGCTCTGCGAGAATTTCATTCGGCCGTTTGACGGTCCTTCCCGGGCCTGTATAGAACTCTTCGAGTGCAACACGCCTTTCACCTTCCGGCCCGCGCAGCAAGACAACGGCGCCAAGAGCAAGCAAAGGAGCCGCGGTATCCGCGGAAGGAGCCGCGTTGCAAATGTTTCCTCCCACGGTGGCCACGTTCCTTATCTGGACCGAACCGATCCTGGCGGCGCCTTCCTGGAGGCCGGTAAGCTCGTCGAGGACTAAAGGCGAGGTTTCAAGCATCCTGTGGGTCGTGAGCGCACCGATGCGGTATCCGCCGTCTTTAAGGATATAGCGCAGTTCATCTATGGCTCTCAAAGAAATCAGAACCGCAGGGGACTTGTGTGCTCTGCGCATCGCCACCATAAGGTCAGTGCCGCCCGCGATCAGCTTTGCATCGGAGCCGTAGGTCTCCATCAATCGAAAAACTTCATCCAGGGACTTCGGCTTCTTGTATTCATAATCAATCATGTCTAAATCCTTCACTAGTGCCATCCGGTATTTCCGCATGGGCACTCGCTGGTTTCAATCCGGCATCAATACTCCGGCCGGTTGTCGAAAACCCTTTTGCTCTTCCTTTCGGATCTGGGTAAAGAGCCGTGATCTACAATTTCGACACCGACACTGACAAGCAGCTTCTTTTTTAACTCCGAGGCGACGTTGAAAGAAACAGCCGCATCAGTGGATGAATCCGCACCAGGGCCCCGCTCGATTTTAACGGTCATATAGTCCTTACCGTCCTTTTTCCTATCGAGCACAATCTGATATTCGCTTCCGACATTTTCGACTTGGGATAGTTCGTGATCGATCTGGCCAGGATAAATATTGACCGCCCTGAAAATGATCATATCATCGGAGCGGCCCAGGATTCTGTCGTGACGGGGGAAAATAGATCCGCACGGGCACAGCCCTGGAATCAGCCGGGTCAAATCCCTGGTGCGGTAGCGAATAAGCGGCACGGCCTCCTTCCTGAGGGTGGTTACAACCATCTCGCCGGATTCTCCCTCGGGGACCACTTCGAGGGTTTCGGGATCCACAATTTCAACGATATAATAGTCGGCCCAGTAGTGAATCCCAGTATGGTACGTGCAATCTAGGCCGGTGCCCGGCCCGTAAAGTTCAGTCATGCCGGGAATGTCGAACACATCGTCGAGGCCCAGATATTCCTTTATCCTCGCCCGCATGGCGTCGCTGGATCTTTCGGAGCCGAAAATCATTTTTTTCAGGTTGATTTTATCCTTGATCCCTCTCCTGTTGACTTCTTCGGCCAGCAGAAGACCCATCGAAGCGGTGCAACACATAACCGTCGTCTGCATATCGACCAAAAACTCGCATTGCATATCCAGATTGCCCGGCCCCGCCGGAATCGCCATGGCGCCGAATTTTTCGCAGGCCAACTGGAAGCCAGCCCCAGCTGTCCACACGCCGTAGCCCACTGCGATCTGAACCCTGTCCGCCTCAGTTAGTCCGGCCATTTCGTAACACCTGGCAAAAAAATTCGACCAGTCCTCAATATCTTTAGCGCTGTAACACAGGACCTTGCGCTTACCGGTTGTGCCGGAAGAGGCGTGAATACGCACGACGTCTTCCACGGGTACACAAAGAAGGGGAAAAGGATAGCCCTCTTGAAGATCGGTGGAAGTGGTAAACGGAAGCCTTCTCAAGTCATCGAGGGATCTAATGTCGCCCGGAGCTACACCCGCCTCATCCAGACGTTTTCTATAGACCGCACAACCATGATATGCATGAGCGACCGTCCATTTAAGCCCCTCGAGCTGCAACCTGCTCAGGGCCTCGGGGGTATCAATCAAAGGCATGAAACTTTTCGTCATCGCGGCTACCTCGTCTGCTGCCAGGATTCCGGCCCCCGGCCGGTGACCGTGGATTCATGTTGTATACTGTGCACCAAAAACCTTGGGCGATTTTCGGCGCCCCATGCATGATATCCATCATGCGCATGCTAATAACGAACAAGATTGGGAAGAAAAGTTACCAGCCCGGGAAAAATCATAAGTATCGTCACACATAAAAGGTAGGCCGGCAAAAAAAATGTTACTCCTTTAAAAACAGTAGTCAACGAAACATCTTTAGCCATACCCCCGACCACATATGTCGTGGCACCCACCGGGGGAGTCACAGCACCCAAGGTGGTGATAACCGTTATCGTCACCGAGAACCAGATAGGATCATATCCCAGCTCCAGGGCCACGGGGAAAAATACAGGGATAGTTATGAGAAGAAGGGCGAGTGCATCCATTACAGCCCCGCCGAAAACATATATGCAGAAGATGATCGACATGATCATCGCACCTGGTACCGGCAGATCAGCCACCCAGGAAGCAATCTCGAAGGGTATCCTGGTCCGGGCCAGGAACCTTCCGAAAATAACCGCGCCCGCCACAAGCATCATCACCATACAAGAGATCCTGAGGGTGTCGACGATGGAACCGATAAAACCCTTCCAGGAAAGCGACCTCCGGCAGAGGCTCATGATAAGGGCGAAAAAAGATCCTGCCGCCCCGGCCTCGGTAGGGGTGAAAAATCCGAAATAAAGCCCCACCATGATAAGCAGGAACAACAGCAACATTTCAAATGCTCCAGGAAGTGAAGCTATCTTTTCCTTCAATGTCGCCCCGGGGCCTGCCGGGCCCCAGTCCGGGTGTATCCTGCACATCACATAGACAGTCAAAAGAAAAAGCGCCGCGAGCAACAGCCCTGCAGTGACCCCGCCATAGAAGAGCTTTGCAATGGACTGGCCGGTATATAAACCGATCACTATAAGCACAACACTCGGGGGAATCACTACCCCCAGCGTAGATCCGCATGCAATGGCGCCGGTGCTAAGCACGGGTGCGTATTGGTATTTCTTCATTTCAGGCAGTGCAACCGTGGTCATCGTCGCCGCCGTCGCCGCGTTGGAGCCGCAGATGGCCGCGAACCCGGCGCAGGCCATGACTGTTGCCATTGCCAGTCCACCGCGTATATGCCCCATCCATTTATAGGCTGTATGGTAGAGCTTTTGGTTCACGCCCGAAAAAAATGCTATTTCCCCCATGAATATGAACAGCGGTATAACCGTCAAACCATATTTGGAGAAAGTGCCCCAGACATCGGTAGCCACCATATAAAGCGCAGCTTCAAAAGATACGATATACCAGTATCCACAGAACCCTACGACGGCCATCGTGAAGCCTACTGGTATCCCCAGCAGGAAAATGACCAGGATGAGAATTACAATGCCCAGGATTCCGGTCGTAGCCAGGTCCATGCCTCAGCTCCCTTTCTTCCGGAAAAAAAGTCCCAAAAAGTCAACAAAGAGTACGAAGGCCAGGACAAAGCACCCGAAAGCAACACAATAAACGAACGGATAAAAAATTATCCTCAAGGTTTCGGTAACCTCACCCTCTGCTCTTATCGTACCGGCCCAAATCCCCAGTCTCCAGCCGCAGAGCGAAAAAAACAGGCCACAGATCAGCCCGTTTATACCCAAAATAACTTTCTGGATGTGTGCAGGATACTGCATGGTCATTATGTCTATCGAGATATGCCCTTTGCGCATCTGCGTGTAGCCCAGCGCAAAAGCCGTCAAAACCGCACCAAAAAATCCAACCAGTTCGAACGTTCCATCTATGGGGACCCACACGAGACGCAAAAAAATATTTGCCGAGGTCAGAGAAACCGTTGCAAGCAGCAGCACACCGCCTATGGCCAGCAAAATACCGTTCAAGACTTCATTTACCCTGGAAAGAAGCCCCATAAACCCCCTTCCCCGTAACTCCGGGATTTTCAAGGAGTGGCCGCCCGCCTTCCCGGGCAGGAAGGCAGGCGGAAATTCGAATCACAACGAATATGCAGTTATTCTTTAAGGAAACCCTTGAGATATGAAACGATTTCCCCTCCGGCGATACCCTTGGCTTCAGCCGCCTTGATCCAGTTATCAATGATCGGCTTGAGCTGTTCGTCCCAGCGAGCTTTTTCTTCAGGAGAAAGATGCGTGATTTCGATATCGTAATTCTTCTTTGACCATTCGACCGACTCCTTGACATGCTCGTCCATATATTTTCCGGTCCACTCGGCCTGCTCCAGCCGGAGACCGTCCATAACCTTTTGGACGTCTTCCGGGAGGGAATCCCAGGCATTCTTGTTCATCACAACGGCAAACGGATAAACCGGCCCGTTGAAAATGGTCACATGACGGCACATCTCCGCATACTTGAAATCCATAAGTGTTTCCAGCGAGGAGGCCGCCCCCTGGACGACTCCTTTCTGCAGAGCTTCCGGAGCCTCGGACTGGGGCATTCCAACCGGGGTCGCACCGAGTGCCTTAAGCACTTCGGCCACTCCTCCAGAGGCCCGGAGTTCGAGGCCTCGCAGGTCTTCAAGGGTTGCGACTTTCTTTTTCGCGTAAATATTGGCTGGCGCGCAGGTGAACATGGTCAGCACCTTCACCTTGCGGAATTCTTCGGGTTGGTATTTTTGGTAAAGCGCCCACAGTGCCAAACTGGCGGATTCAGCGTTGGGGAAACCGAGGGGAAGGGCCGTGGCGTTCGTGACAATGAACCTACCAGGTTGATAGGCCATGCACAGGCAGCCGATATCCGCCTGGCCGGCAATTACGCCGTCCATCATATTTTTAGCATCAAGAAGAGTGCTCCCGGGATAGGTATCGATCGCGACTTTTCCTCCGGTACGCTCCTCAACCTCCTTTTTCCACCGCTCCATCTGCACGCATGGGAAAGTGGGGGCCGGAGGGAAATTTGCGTAGCTCAATCTGGTGGGCCCCGCAAAAGCAGTGCCCGGGGACGTGGCTACACATAAAAGACTTGCAACAAAAAGTCCGGCCAGCAAAAACATCACGGTTCGTTTCATCTCTCTGACCTCCTTAAAAATGCAAAAGGTTCACCTCACCTACCAGTACCGGCCAGCACCACCTCCTTTCAGTATCTGTAAAACTCTCCGACTCGTAGTCCAAAAGCCCTCATTTCCGATCTGCCAACTTCGCCTGCTCCATCCGGCATTCCCGGATGGGCAAGTCCAAAAACACAAAATATAATTTTAACCTATTCCCACTGGAAGATCAAAGCACAACCAGAATTTTTATCCGCCCGATGTAAAAACCCAGGCTCATTGAATCTCCCTGGTCACAGATCTTCACTGTCAAATTTCTGCAGCACGATGCTCTGGCCACGCAGCATATGTTCCCGCATGACACGCACGACCCCTTCTTCGTCCCTCCTTTTCATAAAGTTTACAATCATTTTATGGTCTTCATTGCTCCGTCCGGCACAGTTCTGATTTCTTAAAATAATAACCCTGAAACGTTGTATCTGGTCCCTCAAATCGTTTATCATTTCGATCAGTTTAGGGCTGCGGCTCAGAGCGTAAAGCATATCGTGAAAATCCGTGTTCACCAAGGGAAGATCCTCCAACCGGCCATGTTCAAGAATAACATCAAATTCCCGGATTTTTTCCTCCAGGGACGCAAGGTCTTTACCGCGGTGGCGCACCGCGGCCAGCCGCGCTGCATAGCTTTCCAGGACACTTCTTATTTCAAAGACTTCTCGGATTTCAGCCCGACTCAATCCAGCCACGTACAATCCACCGCCCGCACCGCGCTTCAAAAACCCTTCCCTTTCCAGCTTATGAATCGCCTCTCTCACCGGCGTACGGCTGATCTTCATCGCTCCGGCGGCCCGGCTTTCGACCACCCGGCTTCCCGGGGCCATTTCCCCAAGGACGATCGCCTGTTTCAGGTTATGATAGACATACTGCCCCAGAGACCGCCTTGCTGGAACAGTCCCCAGGTTTTTGAAATCAAATTCGTTCGTTTTTCCGCTCACCTTCGGCCACTCCCCGAGAAGGCAAATCCAATAACTTCTAATCTTTAAAAAATACCCGGTTCAACGTATTCCCCGAAAACATCCCTGAATACGTCTGCCATTTCTCCCACTGTCGCATAAACCTTACAGCATTCCACAAGACGAGGCATTACGTTTTCCCGGCCGCGTGCGGCTTTCCTGAGGGCTTCTAGCGCCAAGCTGACCGCGCGGCTGTCCCGTCCTTCCTTCAGTTCCTTGAGCCTGTCAATCTGGAGTTGTGCCCACCGTTCGTCATATTCATGAAGCTCCACCTCCATATCCACTCCCTCGGTATATTTGTTGACCCCGACCTTTATCACTTCATCGTTCTGGAGCTTCCTTTCATATTCATAGGCACGGCGGGCCACCTCCCGCTGAACATACCCCGAGGAAACCGCCTCTATCATACCTCCGGCCTTCTCTACTTTTTCCATTTCCTCCAGGATCTTATCCTCCATCTGCCTGGTGAGCGTCTCGATGAAATAAGACCCCCCCAGTGGATCCACGGTGTCCCTCAGGCCGATCTCGTCCATGAGAATCTGGAAAGTGCGCAGAGACAGTAAAGCCGCACGTTCGGTGGGTATCGTGTAGGCTTCGTCGAACGAACAAAGTGCGGTTGTCTGGGCCCCGGACAGGGCTGCAGCAAGCGCGTAATATGCGCCTCTGACAATGTTGTTCTCGGGTTGCTGTTTGGTCATACCCGAGCCGCCCCCACCGAAAATACCCCGCAGGAAAAGGGATTTTTCCCGCTGCACTCCGTAACGTTCCCTAAGCAGCTTTGCCCATAATTTCCTGGCCGCCCTGAACTTTGCCACTGTCTCCCATAGATTTCCGAATACGTTCAGATTGAAACTGAAACGTCCGACAAAATCTTCCGCCCTGTAACCTCTCGACACCACTTCATCTATGTAGGCGAATGCAATCATGAAAGCATAAGAAATTTCCTGTGCCGGTGTACACCCGCTTTCCCGGATATGGTAACCGGCGATGGATACTGGATTGCAGCGCGGAAGCTCTTTCATGGAATATTCGATTGTATCTCCGATAAGCCGCACCGAAGGTTCCACGGGATAAATCCAGGCTCCTCTACCCACGATTTCCTTCAAGATATCGTTCTGAGGTGTAGCCGAAATCGCATCCTTCGAATAACCCGCCTTCTCCGCCACTGCCTGATACATTGCAAGCATCACCGATGCCACGGCGTTGATGGTAAGCCCGGCCCCGATCCGGTCCAGCGCTATACCGTCAAACGCGGTTTCAAAATCCCGAAGCGAATCCACGGCCATTCCGACCCGGCCCACTTCGCCTTCGGCCATCGGGTGATCCGAATCGTATCCCATCTGGGTGGGAAGATCGAAAGCCACGTTCAACCCGGTCTGGCCGTGGCCGATCATCAGTTTGAAGCGTTCGTTGGTCTCCTCCGGAGTTCCGAAGCCGGTGTATTGCCTCGTGGTCCAGTTGCGTCTGCGGTATCCCAAAGGGTGAATGCTCCTGGTGTACGGGAATTCCCCCGGATTCCCAAGGTCGCGGCTATATTCGAAGCCGATCTTCGAAAGATCCTCCGGGCCGTAAACCGGATTGACCCTGATACCCGATTCAAGAACCACATCCCGGATCGCATCCCTTTCGTCCCTGATATAAGTGGCAGTCCCCATGGGCTCACCTTTCTCCTTTCGAGGGCTTCGAGCTTACAGCTTACCTCCCCGGGCCCCCGGTTTCCTTCTCGATAAATTCCACGATATCCGAAAATCGCGCGCCTCCGGGGAAAATCCCCCGGACACCTATATTTTTAAGTTCTTCCACGTCCTTTGCAGGTATCACTCCCCCCACGATGACCATCTTGTCCTGCGCGTCCTTTTCCGCGATAAGTTTCATGAGCTTTCTGCAGATCGGAACATGCGCACCGGACATTATCGAAAGGCCGATAACGTCGACATCTTCCTGTACAGCCTGGCTGACAATGCTTTCCACCGGCTGATGCAGCCCGGTGTAAATTACTTCCATACCCGCCTCCCGGAGCGCATGAGCCACCACCTTGGCACCTCTGTCGTGCCCATCCAATCCGGGTTTCGCCAAAAGCACCCGTATTTTTCTTCCAGCCATATCAGCCTCACTCTTATGTTCGACTAGATCATTTACCGTAAAAATACATTCGACGGATCATCACCGCAGATACTGCCTTGCGATCGTCGTCTGGAGCACCTCGTGGGTTCCGCCCCCGTATAAAAGGAACCGGTTGTCCCGATAAAACCGCTGGACTTCATATTCCATCGAGTAGGCGTAAGCACCGAAAATCCTGGTCGCCTGGTCGCAGGCGCTGCATACTGATTCGGTGGTGAAGTATTTGGCCATAGAGGCCTCATTCAGACAGGAGATTTTGTTGTCGATGAGACGTGTGACCTTTTCCACCATAAGGCTTCCGGCTTCAAGGTTCACTGCCATCTCTGCGATCTTCGCCTGAATCAACTGGTATTTTCCTATGGGTTTTCCAAATGCAATCCGCTCCTTTGCATAGCGGATGGACGCATTCATGGCCGCCCGATGAAGCCCCAAGGCCAGGGAGGCCGTCATCACGCGGATCTCGGCCAGTATGGTCAACAGCACATCCAGCCCCCGGCCCAGCTCACCGAGCATATACTCGTCCGGCACATGACAATCGTTGAAATAGATCTCTGACAGCGCTGAATTCCGTGTTCCCAGGGTCTCGAACTTCTTACTGCTCGCAAAGCCTGGAGTATCGGATGGAATGAAAAAGAACATGAGCCCTTTCAAACCCTTTTCCGGATCGGTCTGGCACAGAACCGTATGAAAATCGCCGTAAGGACCGCTTGTAGACCATGTTTTCATTCCGTTTATCACCCACCCGTCGCTCACCTTGGTGGCCAGCGTCCTGACACTTCCCAGGTCTCCCCCGGCCTCCGGTTCAGTCAATTGAAAAGCGCCTATCTTCTCCCCCTTCAGGGCGGGTTTGAGATAATCCTCATGCATTTTTTTCGTGCCGTAGAGATAAAGCCCGTTCGTTCCCATCAAGCACTGCATGGCGGTCATTGCGGCAAGGCTCATGAGCCCGCGTGCCAGTTCCTGCATCGCTATGCAGAACTGGGTGGTGGTGCCGCCGGAGCCCCCGGCCTTGACCGGATAACGAATCCCCAGTAGCCCCATTTTCGCGAGTTCATGGAACTGCTCACGCGGAAACTCCCCAGATGCATCCAGTTCTCCGGCTATAGGAATGACCTCTTTGTCTACAAAGCGTGCCACCGTTTTCTTGACCATCGCTTCTGCATTGGATCTGATCATGTTTCGTCCCCGGCTTCCTGAAAACATCAAAAATCAAGACCTCGCATTCAGCCCGTCGATCAGTAAGGGAACCACATCGTTTAAATCGGCCACCATTCCCCAGTCCGCAACCTGAAATATGGGTGCCCTGGCATCCTTGTTGATAGCCACGATGTACCGAGAGTCGGCCATTCCGGCGCGGTGCTGAATCGCCCCGGACAGCCCGCAGGCGATGTAGAGTTCAGGCCTGACCGACTGTCCGGTCTGCCCCACCTGCCGCTCAGGCGGCAGCAGTCCGTTTTCGACCACGATCCTGGTTCCAGCAACCTCCCCGCCCAGGGCCTCGGCCAGATCGAACATCATTTTCCATCCTTTCTCAGAGCCGACCCCCCGGCCTCCGGCCACGATGATGTCGGCATCCTGGAGACCCGCTGATTTACGTTTTTCTCGAACCTGATTCAGAATTTTGGTACGGATATCCCTTTCCCTGAGTTCCCCCTTCCACAGGATAATTTCGCCCAAAGCCTTCTTTCGAACACCCGGCTTCATTACCCCGGGGCGTACGGTGGCCATCTGCGGCCTCGAAAAACGGTTTGCAATCGTCGCCATCACATTGCCCCCGAACGCCGGCCGTGTCTGAAGAAGAATTCTCTCCTCCCCGTCTATCTCCAGGCCCGTGCAATCCGCGGTAAGACCAGCTCCGACCCTCCTGGAAATTCTAGGCGCCAGGTCTCTGCCGAGCACTGTCGCCCCGATCAAAACGATATTGGGCCTGCAGCCATGGATCAGATCGCATATAACTTTTGTGTAGGCATCGCTACGGTAATGCTGGAGGGATGGGTGATCGGCGGTGTAGACTTTGGCTGCACCGTGGCGCATCAATTCATCTGCAAGCCCGCCTGTTTTCCATCCAAGAAGAACCGAGGCCACTTCTTCACCAAGTTGAGCCGCAAGTTCGACTGCCTTTCCGAGCAGTTCGATACTCACCCGCATCAGTTCTCCGTTTCTTTGCTCAGCCACCACCCAAACTCCCTTGTGACTGCTGAAATCCGGAATCTGCCTCGGTGCCGCGTCGCTGTGAATAGCACCCTGCTTGCATACCGACACACAGACCCCGCATGAAGTGCATCTATCCAGGATTTTGGCATGACCTTCCCTCATTTC
>CAYXDR010000005.1:11121-12383 GCA_964463515.1 uncultured Desulfobacteraceae bacterium
GATCGCGCCGTAAGGGCATTCTCTGACACAGCGCTCGCAGCCGTTACAAAGTTCCGTTTCTATCCATACGGTCATCACCCAAGCCTCCGGATCATCGGATCAACTTTTTGTCCCGAAGTCTAGACAAAAGACTCTCAACCATACTGGATGTATCGCCTTCGATCATTTCGGTCTGTCTTTTGGATTTAGGGGCGAAGGTCCGTATAACTTGCGTGAGAGATCCCTCGATCCCGATTTCACCAACTTGAACACCCAGGTCCGCAGCATTCCAAACCTCGATCGGCGCCTTCTCGCTGCAGGCCGAAAGCAGCGGAGCCATCGCCGGGTATCTCGGCTCGTTAAGTTCCTTCAGGACCGTAAGAAGAACCGGAAGAGAGCTCTTGACCCGCTCGTATCCATCTTCTGTGCGGCGGAGCAAAGTTATGGACTTCGGTTTCACCTCTTCAATGGAAATTACGCAGCTGACATGTGATATGTCCAGATATTCGGCCACCTGCGGACCTATCTGGGCCGTGTCCCCGTCTATGGCCTGTCTGCCGCACAGCACCATGTCTACGCCCCCCAGCTTCCGCACGGCTTTCCCCAATGTAGTGGATGTCGCCCAGGTATCGGCGCCGGCAAAAGCCTTGTCGCAAAGCAGGATCCCGCGGTCGGCACAAATCCCGATCCCTTCAGTAATGACGTCGATAGACTGTGACGGCCCCATCGAAACGACGGTGACACGACCTCCGTGGGATTCCTTCAACCCCGCGGCGGCCTCCAGTGCATGGCGATCGTCCGGGTTCATTATGCTCTCGACTCCCTCCCGGATCAGGTTTCCGGTCCTGGGATCCAGTCTCACTTCTGAGGTATCCGGTACCTGTTTCACCAGTACAACTATCTCCATCACGCCATTCTCCTGTGAGGGCAGGCAACCGCGGTCATCAAATAACACCCGCCGAATTGAGTTCCCTGAGCCTGTCAGCGGGGTATCCCAGCTTCCGGCCGTATATTTCTTGGTTGTGTTCACCGAACCGGGGGGGGAAAACCAGGGCCCGGCCGGACTGCTCCAGGTAAGGAGTCATATTGGGAGGAGGGGGCAGAGTCAGCTTTGCCCCGCTCACCGGATCAGACGAAAACAACAGGCGCCTGCGGACCAGCGGATCCTGCAGCACCTCTTCAACTCCGTGGATCTTGCTGATCGGCAGGGAAAGGGAATGAAAAAGTTCTATCAGTTCCCCCGTGCTTCGCTGGGCTGTAATCTTGTTGATTTGCCTGTTCAA
>CAYXDR010000005.1:12393-21210 GCA_964463515.1 uncultured Desulfobacteraceae bacterium
CCGGCCACATCCTTGATACGCCCGGCATTCTTTTCATACTCCGGACGATCCAGGCACTTGAACCATTCATGGCCAACCATGGACTTCCATTGCCTGTCGTTGCCAACCGCGATGTAGACAAATCCGTCTGCAGTGCGGTACACCGATACCGGGCAGAAAAACTCGTGGGTGTTGCCCCGGCGCGTGATTTTTTTCTTCAACAGATCGGTCAGCGTTATGGGAACTGTAAGCCAGGAAACCGACGATTCGAACATGGACATGTCGATTCTGGTGCCCTCGCCGGTCAACGCCCGTTTGAACAGTGCCTTCATCAAAAGGCCGTAGGAATGTTCGCTTGTACCCATATCCGGCAGCGGAACCCCCAGCACCTGGGGGTCCCCCTCGGCCTCGCCCGTTAAATCCATCAACCCGGATCTTGCCTGCAGGATGGGGTCATAGGCCGCTTCATTGCTGTCCGGGCCGAAGCCTGTTACCCCCAACCAGATTATGTCCGGCTTGATTTCTTTCACTGCACCGTAGCTTATTGCCAGTTTATCGTAATTCCTTGGCAGCTGGTTTGTGGCAAAGATGTCCACGTCGAGTTCGGTGATGAGCCGGCGGAAAAGCTCTTTGCCCTCGGGTTCCGCCAAATTCAGAGTCAGGGCCTTTTTACCGGCGTTTATACAAAGATAATATGCATTCATCCGTTCTTCCCCCAACACGTTTTCGCCGATCAAACGGTTGGGATCTCCGTATACCGGGTGTTCAAGTCTTATTACATTCATCCCGTCACAGGCCAACCTGTAGGTCAGATACGGCAAAACGGTGGCTTGTTCCAGCGACAGTACGGTTAGATTCTTGAACAGGTCCATTGGTTCTTTCCTCCATACCTGGACTTTGGGAAGCCCGGCCAGCACAGACGGTGCCGGCCGGGCCAAAGGGGATTAGACGATATCGAGCGGGTAACACAAACACGAGAGGCAATGTATACTGTATACAACCATCTTGTCAACATATTTTCGCCGACCGATAGGGCAGGTGTGAGCTACAAAAGTATCAAGGCATTGATTGGAGAGGGTTTCGGCACTCTGGGTTCCGGGAAAATTCCTTCTCAAGATCCCCGTGCCGAAGCGCGATTCCTGTATTTCAGGACGGCTGCATTGTGCTCTTCCAAGGTTTTGGAAAAATGGTGGGTCCCGTCCCTTTTGGAAACGAAGTAGAGAAAATCAGACTGCGCCGGCTCCACCACAGCCAGTATTGACTGTAGACCGGGGTTACAAATGGGTCCAGGAGGAAGACCTTTTACCATATATGTATTGTAAGGAGACCGGCGCCTCAGCTCCTTCCTTGTGATAACCCCTTCAAAATTCGGGATGTCGTATACCGCGGTTGGATCACTTTGAAGCCGCATGTCCCTGGCAATTCGGTTAAGAAAAACGCTTGCGATCAACGGCCGTTCCGGAGCGCTCCCTGTTTCCTTTTCTATAATGGAAGCCAGGATCACTACTTCCTCAAGGCTCATGCCCGTTTCTTGAATCTGCTCCTTCAGGGGCTCTGTCTTTTCAAAAAACCTTTGAACCATAACGTCCACGACCGACTGCACAGGCAGCCCCCTGGTGAATCGGTAGGTATCGGGATAAAGGAATCCCTCCAGCCCCGGGCTGTCTATACCGTAATGAGCGGCAGTCTTCAAATCGGAACAGTAAGAGACAAAAAGATCGTTTTCCACCAAGCCCCGTTCGGCAAGGAGGACGGCCACCTCTCTGAGCCCCAGCCCTTCAGGAATTGTTACCGAATGGGTAACCATAACTCCTTTGCGAAGATACTCCAGAATCGCCACAGGCGGCATCGCCGGGCTCAGCGAATACTCTCCGGCCTTGATGCTTGTGCTGGCGCCCACTGCCCGCGCCCAGAGGACAAAGGCCCTGCGTCCCGTGATTAGACCCCGTCGCTCCAGTCGGGCTGCCACATCGGAAAGCCCGGCGCCTTCCGGGACGATGAAAACTTCAGCGGAAGCGCCGCCCGGGGCTGCAGGGCGCATGAGAAACCACGCCATACCGAGTGCGACGGCTACAATCAGCAGGAACACCGCACCGGCGCTGCATAAGGCCAGCCTCCGCATCATAAATTTCATCTCCTGTTAGTCAGAAAGGTTACAGCAGCTTCAAGTCCGTCCAAACTCAATTCGAACATGGGTATGATATCCTTTATCATGCCTATGGTTCTGGTATAAGGCCATGTATCGGCCGGCCTGGGGTTCAGCCATGCACAGTGAGGAAACAAATCCGCTATGAACCGTAGACGTTCGTAACTGGGTTCACCGCTTCTTTCATGAAAATATAAGGAGCCGTCCCTGGCCATAAGTTCATAAGGAGCCATGCTGGCATCGCCCACAAATAGAAAACGGCTCTCCGGGTTGAGCTTAACAAGGTCATCCACAGGGAAGGGCTTTCGCATTCTGGCGGGATCTTCCCAGAAGCAGTCATAGACCGTGTTATGAAAATAAAACGTCTTTATGTCGTCAAACTGGCTCCTGGCATACGAGAAAAGGGTTCCCACCAAATCCACATAAGGCTCCATAGACCAGCCCCCATTGTCCAGTGCAAGGACGACCTTCAATCTGTTTCTGACGCTGCGTTCGAAAACGATTTCCACTTCACCGCCGTTTTTCATCGTCCTGTAAATAGTTTCATCTACATTGACACGGTCCTTCGGTCCCACGGGCACCATGTGGCGGAGCCGTTTCAAGGCCTCCCCGAGGTGAGCCCGGTCAAGGGGTCTGGAGCTTGAGTAATCCCGGTAACGTCTGTCGAGTGCGACTTTGACCGCAGAGCCGCCCCTCGAAACCCCTCCCACTCTCATCCCTCCAGGATGTATTCCGGAATGCCCCACAGGCGAGGTACCACGCGTGCCGATCCATTTACTTCCGCCGTGATGTTCACCGGTTTGTTCTTTCAACCGCTCGGTGAAATATTCAAGGAGCTCTTCCGGGGACATGGTTTCTAAATCCTTTTCATCCACTCCCAGCGCACGGGCTGCGGCTTCAGGGTCCTTGAGCCATTCCTCGAGCAACGCCCTCGCTATCCCGGAGATCTCCATTTCGGTAGGATCTGTGAGCTCGGCACCTTCGAAGCGGTGTGCAAACACACGGTCATATGTATCGAAATGACGCTCGCTTTTGACGAGAAGGCAACGGGCAACAACATAAAAATCATCGAGGGAATCGATAAGCCCCTTGCACATCGCCTCCTGAAGCCTAAGAAAGGAAGTGGGGCTTACGGGAATGCCGGCGTTTTTCAACAGATAAAAAAAATCGATAAACATGGAAAATTTACCATCTAGAACGGGACGCCACCGATTGTGCAAGGCTCAAGTCGGCGCTTTTCTTGAACAAAACTCCCAGATAAGGGGGATCGCCTTTTCGGAGCTTCCCAGCCTCGAAGTCCGGGTCGGACATCAATGCCCGTATCCAGTTGATCAACTCCCTGGTCGCAGGCTTCTTCTCAAGCCCCCGCAGGTCTCTCAGCCGGTAAAACGCCTCTACCGAATGATCCAGCAACTTGCGGGAAATGTCAGGGAAATGAACTTCAACTATGCTCCGCATCAAATCCGGTTCCGGGAATGCTATATGGTGGAAATTGCACCGTCCGAGAAACGGGTCGGATAAATCCTTCTTGGCGTTAGAGGTGATTATTATCACAGGCCTGCGCTGCGCCCTGACCGTCCTGTCGATTTCCATGATATCAAACTCCATCTGGTCAAGCACATCCAGCATGTCGTCCTGGAAATCGGTATCGGCCTTATCGATCTCATCTATCAGGAGAACGACCCGTTCATCGGAGACAAAAGCCTGTCCAATTTTACCCATTTTAATGTATTCTTCTATGTTGCTAACATTTCTCGTCGAATCTCCGAACCGGCTGTCATTGAGCCTGGTCAAAGTATCGTACTGGTAAAGAGCGTCGACTAATTTCATGCTGGATTTCACATTCAAAACGATGAGCGGCATTTTCAAGGCCTCCGCCACTGCATGCGCCAGCATCGTCTTGCCGGTTCCAGGCTCCCCTTTGAGAAGAAGAGGCATTTCAAGCGTCATAGACACATTGACTATATTGGCAAGTTCACGGTCCAGCACATATCTGGAGGCACCCTGAAAATTTCCTTGTCTATCAGGCTTTGCGGGCATTGATCAGCTCCTCTATAAATTGCAAAATTCGACTCATTGTGAGATAGTGCCCATCCGGAAATACTGTGGGGCGCTAATCGAAATTTCCAGATCGGGAATGAAAATCTTGTTTTCTCTATGGAAACGAGATAACGCACCCGACAATAGAAAATATCCTGATTTGTGTCAAACGGCGCTTACAGGCCACTTACGTCCCAGGGAATACAAGATGCCTCTTGCTTTCGAATCCAGAAATTGCGGCACCATCGCCTTCGGCTTTTTCAACATAGACTCGGACATGCTTCTGTTGGACGGGGTCTTTTTCTTCTCAACCGAATTTACCAAAGTAATATGCGATCTGGCCGACGCCTACCCCCGCCGGCCATTTACTGCGGCCTGGCAGGGCTATCATATCAGCCGCCCCCAAGACATCGGGAATTTGATGAATGCCATCCACGGAATCGAACACAACGGGTTCATTGGACAAGTCTACAAGCTCTTCCCGTTCCCGAAAGATCCCCGCCTTTTCCGCCAGAAACCGGAGGGAACGGCTACCAGGGATTCCATCGAAAGAATCGCAAGGCGATTTACCCAACCGGCCGAAATTCGATTCAAGGTGGACGGCAGGGGAGAAAGTGTCGACATTGGTCGTTACAAATTCTCTCGAAAAGTATTTCAGGACATGATTATCTATGTCTGGCGCGGCGGCTACCCGCGATGGGCCAATGACTCTCCTCCGGATTATATCCAAGTGATGAAGGATATTGTGGACTCCTCGAGCCATCCTTTATTCGAGGGTATTGCCTTCCGCGTTCCTTGAACCGTACCGGCTTTCACGGTCTTCGCCCTGAAAGCCTCTGCCAGGTGTCATCCGCGCTCTTAAGGCCGTCCATCTCGGCAGGCCCCCCGCCGCGCCCCATTGGAGCCCGCCCTCTTAATCTAGCGATGCGCTCCTCGATGGGAGGGTGAGTCGAAAACAACGACGCCATCGATCTTCCGGACAACGGATTAACGATGAACATATGGGCCGATGAAGCGTCGGCCTGCTTCATCGGCAACCGCTTGCTGTAGGCGCCGAGCTTTTCAAGCGCAGAAGCAAGGCCTGCGGGATTCCCCGAAATACGAGCCCCTGTTGCATCGGCATGATATTCCCGCGATCGGGATACAGCCATCTGCACCATGAGCGCCGCCAAAGGAGCAACTATCGAAATTACGATCATCCCCACCAGCCCGGACCGGCCCCCTTCGTTGTTACCACCCCCGCCGAACAGCGCAGCCCACCTGGCCATGTTTGCCAAAATCATGACCGCCCCCGCCATGGTCGCTGCAATGGAACCAATCAAAATATCCCTGTTCCTCACATGGGCCAGCTCATGGGCGAGCACTCCGGCGATTTCCTCCTTCTTCATGACCCGCAGCAACCCTTCGGTAACGGCAACCACCGCATGCTCGGGGTTTCTCCCTGTTGCAAATGCATTGGGACTTTCATCGGGAATTATAAAAACACGAGGCATGGGCAGCCCCGCATTCCGGGACAATTCCTCTACAATCCGGTACAGCTCGGGATGCCGATCCGCTGATGCTTCAGAAGCCCTATGCATTTTGAGCACAATCTTATCTGAAAACCAGTAGCTGAAAAAATTCATGCCTGCAGCCAAGATGAACGCAAGAACCATACCCTGCTGTCCGCCGATAGCACCCCCGATCAGGACCAGCAGAGCAGTCAACACCCCAAGAAGCAGCGTGGTCTTGAATACATTTCCCATATTTCTAATCCTCCATGGCCTTTTCCTTTATTCCACCATTCCGTCATTTTACTCTAATACCTCGCCACGCCCAGTCAAGCAGCCGTTATACATCAAATCACGATGTAGTCGTACCGCGGAATGCCTTCAAAACAACTTGCCATGATATGCCGGGCCCCCTGGTTTTTCGTGCCTGAATCCGAAAGGATGGAATTTTGATTGCCGCTCCAGTGCCCTTTCAACGGTATCTTGCCACCGGACTTGACATGAAAGACTAAACAGTTTATTCCATTACCGAAAGCCAAAAGTCGCGCCTTTAATCCCCCGGGGCGCAAAACTGCGCCTTCAAGTTGGATCGGGGGATCGATCCAGTTTCTGAGTCATCCGGCAAGGGCGGATTTTAAACAGTGGAGGTTTATTGGGCAGCATGAAATGCGTAATATGTGGTATTTCCGTCGATACTATAGATGATTTGCCTTCCCTCGACGGTTGGGTGCCTTTCTTTTTTGAAGGAGAAGAGCCGCACGGACCTGTGTGCCCGGATTGCCGCGACGGTCTGCTCTGGCAAACCTCTGAGGGGGACCTTGTGCTCAAAGAGGAATATCGAGGGAAAATATCTTATCTCTATGACTTCGACGAAGAAGATCAGGAAGATTACGAAATCCAGGAAGTGATGTTGGGTTACATATTAAACTGAATCGCTGATAATACTCTGGGCGGAATTTTTTGCGTCGACGGAAAGGAGGACACATATGGGAGCGTTCAACAGGAAAAGCTGGTCCCCTTATGTGGCCGGCGCATTGACAGGGCTTCTGCTGTGCCTGTCGGTGCTGGTGGCCGGCAAATACCTGGGAGCATCCACCACCTTTGTAAGGGCGACCGGCATTCTCGAACGGGCGGTGGCACCCGAGACAGTCGCGGAGATGCCATATTTCATCAAGACTAAAATAAAGGTGGACTGGCAGATGATGCTGGTAGTGGGCATCGTCATCGGCGCATTCTTCTCCTCACGGCTTTCCGGGGATTTTAGAAGCACTCCCGTTCCGCCCATGTGGCAAAGCTCTTTCGGCCCAGGAAAGGCCCGTAGATACTTTGCGGCTTTTTTCGGCGGTATAATCGCCATGTTCGGAGCAAGACTCGCCGGCGGGTGACCGAGCGGTCACGGTTTGAGCGGTCTGGCTCAACTTTCTCTAAGCGGCTATCTTTCCCTGTTGTTTTTCTTCGGTGCAGGCATTTTAACTGCACGTCTTATATATCGGAAAGGGGCCTGATTATGGAACTGGCTTACGGAATCATTACAGGCATAATTTTCGGCTTCCTGCTTCAGAAAGGTCAAGTTCTAAGATATGACAAACAACTGGGAGCATTGAGATTAATCGATTTTACAATCATCAAGTTCATGTTTTCTGCGATAATCGTCGCAATGATCGGGATATATCTTCTCAGAAGCATCGGTTTTGTGTCACTGAGCGTCAAGGGAACGTCCCTGGGTGCCAACATCCTGGGAGGAATTGTTTTCGGAATCGGATGGGCTATACTCGGATATTGCCCGGGCACCGCTGCTGGCGCCGTGGGCGAAGGAAGGTGGGACGCCGCTTTCGGCCTGCTTGGCATGCTGGTTGGTGCCGCCGTCTATGCTGAAGCTTACCCGACGTTCAAAGAATCTGTCCTCGGCTGGGGGGCTCTGGGAAAAATTACCCTTCCCGGTCTTTTCGGACTCAATGAGTGGATAGTGGTCATTGCGGTCGGCGCCGTCTTCATGTGGTTGTTTTTCTTTTTTGAAAGGCATGACCTTTAACGCTTCAAAAGCAGGTTCATGACCGGCTCTCTTTGCAACAAGATTGCCCGCACCCTTCGCGATTACCAGATGGTCGAAGCCGGTGACACCATTGTAACGGCCGTGTCCGGGGGGCCGGATTCGGTTTGTCTGCTTTCCTGTTTAAACACCCTGGCGGCCAACCTCAGGATATCACTTGTTGTAGCTCATTTCGACCACGGTCTGCGTCCTGAAGAAGACGGAGTTGAAACCGCTTTTACGCGCCGTTTGGCGGAGTCGCTGAATATTCCCTTCATATCGAATCCTTCTCCTCCTGAAATTTCCCAAAAAGGTTCCGAGGAAGAAAAGGCCAGGACGGCCCGCTACGAATTTCTTGAAAAAGTCCGGAGACAAACTCGCGCGCACCGTGTTGCACTGGGCCATACCATGGACGATCAGGCCGAAACGGTTTTAATGAGGCTTCTGCGGGGAAGCGGAGCGTCCGGCCTTGCCGCAATACCGCCGGTCAGGGGAAAAGTTATAATCCGTCCCATGATCCGGGTTACCCGCGGGGAAGTGCTCGCATATCTCGACTCTCTGGGTCTCGATTACATGATGGATTCATCCAATGCCGAGAAGCGCTATCTAAGAAACCGCATCCGCTCCGAACTGATGCCGCTTCTTTCAAAATACCAGCCACGGCTTGTCGAACGCCTCGCCAATACCGCCGACATCATCCGTGAGGACGATGAATGTCTTGAATTATTAGCCAACTCATGGATCCGCAGGCACGCTTCTTCCGGTTCGGTTTCGCCACAGATACCAATCCCCGAATGGAGACTCCTTCACCGAGCCCTTCGTATTCGCGTTCTCAGGCAGATTATAGACTGCTCGGGCACCCTGAGGCGGATAAACACCAAGCATTTGAAAGCCGTCGAGAAACTCGCTGAAGGTTCTTCGCCCCAAGTGGCTGTAAGCCTCCCCGGAGGCAGAGCCGCTGTGCGTTCATATGACCGGCTCTTCGTCACACGCGATAGCCTGGAGAATTCCCCTTTCCGCCGTGAGCTAGATGGGCCGGGAACATTCGTTTTCCCTGATATAGGATGGGAAATCTCTGTCGTGGTGAACCCGAAGCCGGACCATCCGCCCGAAGGGCCTAACCAGGCTGATTT
>CAYXDR010000006.1:0-8343 GCA_964463515.1 uncultured Desulfobacteraceae bacterium
ATCCCGATAGCGACCCCGACCCCGAGGGACATCGTTATTTTGACTTTTTACGAGGGCATCAAAATTGCCAAAGTCGGCTTTTAACCAGCTTTTAACGACCTCGTCGTAATTCGTCCATTTATAGAATGTCCGGTGTTTCAGCCGAGCACGCAGTTATCTATCAGCCTTGTTTTACCCACCTTGACCGCGAGCGCCAGCAGCGTTTCCCCCCCAAGGACTTCCACGTCCTCCAGCGAGGCAGGATCGCAAAGCGTAACATAATCAATTGAAGTGAACGGATGGCTGGAAATCAAATCGATCACCGCACCCCTTATGACCCTGGCGTTCCTCTCCCCTCGGCCGTAAAGGCCCTTTGCCAGCTGCAGTGACTTGAAAAGACAGAGGGCGGAACGTCTTTCCCCGCCGTCCAGGTAAGCATTTCGTGAACTCATCGCAAGTCCGTCGGTTTCCCGTTGAACCGGGACCCCCACTATGCGGATGTCCATGTTCAAGTCGGTCACCATTCGCTCAATAACCACAAGCTGCTGGAAATCCTTTTCTCCGAACACAGCCACATCCGGTTTAACACAATGGAAAAGTTTGCTGACCACGGTTGCCACACCTTCAAAATGAACTGGACGAGAAAGACCGCAAAGATGCTTTGTTACCTGTTCGACGCGCACCACTGTCTGATAACCCTGGGGATACATCTCTTCCACGGTCGGCGCGAAAATCACCCCTACACCGGCACTGCCCGCCTTCTGCACATCACCAGCGAAATCCCGCGGGTACTGCTCAAGGTCCTCCCCGGGACCGAACTGGGTGGGATTGACAAAAATGCTGGCAACCACTACGTCCGACTGCTTAGCGGCTGTGCGCATAAGCTCGAGATGACCTTCATGAAGGTAGCCCATTGTAGGAACGAGACCGATAGTCAAGCCGGACGCTCTCAACTCGTCAGCAGCAGACTGCATCGCTGATACTGATTCGATTATCCTCATGGATTTCCCCCCCCTTGGAGTAAGGCACAGTGCCTGCCCCGGCATCAAAAAAAAACCATTAATCGGTAACACCACGCCGTAATTTTGTCAATCGGGATGGCCCCTGTGGGAATGACGATTCCAAGGGTTAGGCAGGGTTCAGTGCCTCGGTCAGGCGAATGAATTCGTCCATAGTCAGGGTTTCGGCTCTTCTGGAAGGCTCGATTCCACACTCGGCCAGTGCATCGGCGAGCATTTCTCTGGGCCATTTATTACCTGATCCGGACAGTGAATTGATCAGGGTTTTTCGGCGGTGGCTGAAGGCGGCCCGCACTACCTTGTCGAACCGATCTTCACCTACAACCTCGCCGCAGTAGGGACAGGAAAAATCAAGGGCTACAACCTTTGAAGCCACTTTCGGCCTAGGCCTGAAAGCCTCCTTCGGTACATTCATGATAAGGCTCGGACACGCCCTGTAACGAACCATCAACGTCAAAGCCCCATAAGCCTTACACCCCGGGGAGGCAAGCAGCCTGTCAGCGACCTCGGCCTGAAACATCAATACAGCTCGATCGATGATTCTCCGGCTTTTTACAAGCTTTTCAAGCACCGGTTTGGATATATTGTAGGGAAGATTGCCGATCACGATGAGCTCACATGAATACCGCTCGGCAACGGATTCCAGCGGGAAAACCAGGATATCCGATTCAACCACATCAACATTTTCAATGGATGCCGCGCGAAGCCGCAGTTCAAGCTCTGTTGCCGCACGTGCATCCTTTTCCACCGCCACCACGCGATATGTCTCATCTGCCAAGTGAAAAGTAAGGGCGCCAAGTCCAGGCCCGATTTCTACAACCACATCCGAAGGTGCCAGCCGGGCGCCTTCGATAAGTTCCCGGACAATTCCGTGGTCCGCCAAAAAATGCTGGCCCAAGCTCTTTCGCGCCTTAAACCCCTTCATTTAACGTACCTTTTGCGGTTGCGGCGCTTGATACGGATATACCTGAAAATTCCCAGCCATATAAAATAAAACGGAACAGAGAACAAAACGCCGATTACAGCCCCGCCGGTCAAAAATGCGGCCAACCCGGTACCGCCTGCACCCACAATTCTTGTTATAACTGAAATGGGAGCTTCCCCGGCATCAAGAGCCGCCGCCACCGAAGAAAATAATTTGCAGTCAGGGGAAATCCCCAGCAGGAAAGACCCAAGTTTGTAGTCATAGAAGTAAACTGCATACCAAGTAACCGGATTGCTTATCCAGGTTCCAACCGCAGCCGTAATCTTGCTTGCCTTGAACAACACGGCCAGTGCCACTGCCACGGCTATCTGGAAAGGCATTATGGGCATCATGCCAACAAAAATCCCTATTGACATTCCCAAGGCAAGCTCTCCCGGGGAACCACGAAGAGCAATCAAACGCAGATAAAGATATCTGAGTCGGCGTCTGAAATGAACCCACCAGGCTTTTCGTTCAACCGATACTGTCATTGGGTATTTCCAACCGCCCCCCGGCTCTAAATCTCTCCTATGGGATACCGCGAACGGACATCGACCGACATGCCGGCCTCGCCCCCGCTGGCAAGGCGGGTGTATCCGGCCGCCGCTATCATCGCACCGTTGTCAGTACAGTAGGACGGCCTGGGATAATAGAATCGGATTCCGCGTTTTTCAGCTTCGGCGGATATCGTCGACCGCAACCGTTTGTTGCATGCGACCCCTCCGGCAACCACAACCGCCCCTGCGCCGATCAAGTCCTGAGCCTTGAAAATTTTTCTGGTCAGGACCTCTATCACCGCATCTTCGAAAGATGCAGCGATATCGGCGGTGGAAACCTTTGTCGCCGATTCGGGCTCCTGGTGCCATTTTTTTACGAAAAGCGACACGGAAGTCTTCAATCCGCTGAAGCTGAAGTCCAGGGATTCGGAAGACAGGTAGGCCCGTGGAAAGACAACGGCATCGCGCCTCCCGGATTGCGCGATCCGTTCTATTATGGGTCCGCCGGGATAACCCAGCCCAAGTATTTTAGCGACCTTGTCATAGGCTTCCCCGGCGGCATCGTCCAGAGTCTGCCCCATCTGCAGGTAATCTCCATAGCCTTTAACATGGTAAATGCTGGTATGCCCACCGGAAACGGTGAGGCAAACAAAGGGGAATGCCGGTATCTCGGGTTCCAGGAATACCGATAAAATATGCCCCTCCAAATGGTTTACCGCCGCCAGCGGGATTTTTCGGACCATCGAAAGAGCTTTCGCATAATACAGGCCCACGAGAAGCGACCCCACCAGTCCGGGGCCAACGGTTACCGCCACCGCGTCCACTTGGTCAAGCCTCAGCCCGGCCTGGGAAACGGCTTCCCGCACGACGGGCATTATATTGCGGACATGCGCACGGGAAGCCAGCTCCGGAACCACACCTCCGTGCCTGCTGTGAAGATTTATCTGGGAATGGACGACATTTGAAAGTACATGCCGGCCGTCAACGACGATGCCAGCCGATGTGTCGTCGCAGGAAGTATCAATACCGAGAACATTCATAGAGCAGACAACTCCCCGCACCGTCATTCCCGACCGTTCGCTTCGAGGTCGAAAGCCTTGTGCAGCACCCTCACCGCCAGTTCCGTGTATTTCTCTTCGATGACGCAAGACACTTTTATCTCGGAGGTGCTGATCATCATGATGTTGATGCTTTCGTCGGCCAGCGCCTGAAACATCTTCTGTGCAACTCCGGCATGACTCCTCATGCCTGCACCCACGATGGACACTTTAGCAATATCCATGTCGCCCATCACTTTTTCGGCACCAATGTCGGCGGCCACTTCGCCCACCAATTTCATAGTCCCCTGGAAATCCGGCTTAGTGACAGTGAAGGTCAAGTCGGTATATCCGTCTTCATTTGTGTTCTGGACTATTACATCAACGACTATTCCGGCATCACTTACAGGCTTGAAAAGCTTGCTCGAAATGCCGGGCCTGTCCGGGACCTTCTTGACGGTGATCCGGGCTGCATTTCTGTCATATGTGACCCCGGATACCAGCACCTTTTCCATATCTCTGGTTTCGGAAACCACCATCGTCCCCTCCTCATATGTAAAACTGGACCGAACATGGATTTTAACGTTGTGGACCTTTGCGGATTCCACCGCCCTTATCTCGAGGACCTTTGCGCCCAGGCTCGCAAGTTCCAGCATTTCGTCGTAGGAAATCCGCGACAGTTTTCTAGCCCTGGCGCACAGATTTGGGTCGGTGCTGAAAACTCCATCCACATCGGTATAAATTTCACATACCTCTGCGTCTAAGACAGCCGCAAGCGCGACCGCAGTGGTATCCGAACCGCCCCTGCCCAAGGTGGTCACGTCATTGTCTTCGTTTATGCCCTGGAAACCTGCTACTACGACTACGCGGTCCCGGGCAAGCTCCTTCATGATTCGGCTGTTGTCTATAGCACGAATCCTCGCGCTTCCGAAAACAGAATCCGTGCGCACAGCCACTTGGTGTCCCATCAACGAACACGCATCAACTCCCTTGCTTTTCAATACCATGCTCAAAAAAGCGGCGGAGCGCTGCTCCCCGATCGCGACCAACACGTCGAGTTCCCTTGGGTCAGGCTCGGCAACGGCGTTTTTTGCGCTTGCGATGAGTTCGTCGGTCTGCCCGGCCATCGCAGATACTACCACCACTAAATTATGTCCCCTGGCTCTGCTCTCGATTATTCTATCGGCCACAGAGTTAATCCTGTTTATATCTGCGACCGAGGTTCCCCCGTATTTCTGTACAATCAACCCCATTCCATCTCCTCGTCCGGCTTGTGTTTCAACTTTTCCACCAGCCTCCCGGCCCGGTCACCGTGCCCGTATAATACTATCCTGCGCGAGCATTCCCCCACAATTACGATCTCGATAAACAGACTTCCATCAGGAAGCACTTCCGGCCAGCGGTTAGCCCATTCCATAACCACGACCGCGTCGCGGGAAAAATATTCCTCAAGTCCACTGTCAAGAAATTCTTCCACTGTTTCAAGGCGGTACACATCCATATGGAATAAAGTACACCGGCCGTCGTACTCGTTTATGAGCGAAAAAGACGGGCTGGTCACGATGTGTTCCGTCCCGACATCGAGCCCTGAGGCCAGTCCTTTCGTGAGCCAGGTCTTCCCGCTGCCGGGCTCTCCCGCCATGGCAACGACATCTCCTGGCCCCAGCAGGGTCCCCAGGCGCTTTCCGAACCAAACCGTTTGATCATCGGAATGGGAAAAAAATTCAAGTCTTCGCTCCGCCATCACGTCCGGGACTCCCCCTGATTCCCTGCTTCCAAAACAACCACCGCCGACCCGTAAGCTCCCTCATCGGAAAGAGAAATGTGAACACACGATATTCCAAGTTTCAGGCAAAGTCGCCCGGCCTCTCCGTTCAGCCGCAGATCAGGCCTTCCACCGGGCAGCGAAACCGTCTCGATCTCCCGCCATGCAACACCCTGCCTGATCCCTGTACCCAGCGCCTTGGAAAAAGCTTCCTTGGCTGCAAAACGCAGTGCGAATGCGGCGGCAGGCCTCGGCCTTGCCTTGCATTCGGCGATCTCCGAGGTTGTGAAAACACGGCCAGCGAAACGGTCCCCCCATTTATCGAGCACACGCTCTATCCTGGAGATCTGGACCAGATCTATTCCTATTCCGTAAATCATGCTCCTTTCCGCCCTGAATCGAGTTCAGTCATGAATCATCCCCGGAGCCAGGCCCCGCCAGCGGGTCATCGTCGTGCCCACCAAGGCCTACAAGCTGTTCTTCCGCCGCAAAAAACCGAGCGGCCTGGTCTTGGGGCCCTTCATGCTCATACCCAAGAAGATGCAGCAGCCCATGGCAGAGGAGTCGATATACCCTGGCTTCGATGCTGCAGCCCTCAATCCTTGCCTCCCTGGCTGCCGTTTCGACCGAAACCACTATATCTCCGAGCAGATTCCCGGTAAAAGAGTGATCGGACTCGTCCTCCTGAGGAAATGATAGTACATTAGTCGGACCTTCTTTACCCCGATAACGCATATTGAGATCGGAGATCCAGGCATCGTCCGCCAGAACCACGCTCAATTCCTTGGCTTCACAACCCAAGTCTTTTAAGGCTTTCCCCAGTTTCGCGGTCATCTCCCTCTTTCTTAAACCGCGAATCCGTTTGCGGGTGGTGATCTGAACTCCCATTGGTCGATTTCCTTGCAGACGCCGTGCGCTCGGCGGGTTCCGGATAATCCACACGGTGATGGAAAATCCCGCTCAAAGTCTTGTTGAAGCTTTTGGCTATTTCATTCAAATCTTTCAACGTCAGTTCACATTCATCGAGCTGTCCGTCGGAAAAAACCTTTCTGATGATTCTCTGCAGCATCCCCTGTATCCTGGACGGCGTGGGGTCCACCAGGGTCCTTGAAGCCGCTTCCACCATATCCGCCAGCATAACGAGGCCAGCCTCTTTGGTTTGGGGCTTGGGACCGGGGTAACGGAAGTCCTGTTCCTTAACGAGAGGCGATTTTCCGCCCTTTTTTTCCGCCTGCTCTTTGGCTTTTTCATAAAAATAACTGATTATGCTTGTTCCGTGATGCTGTTGTATTATATCTACTATTTCTTTACCTAACTTCTGTTTTTTAGCCATTTCAACACCATCTTTTACGTGAGAAATAAGAATTAAGCTACTCATCGATGGTGCAAGTTTTTCATGTTTATTTTCGCAATGAATTTGATTTTCGATAAAATACAATGGTTTTTTTGTCTTGCCAATATCGTGGTAATATGCAGCTACTTTTGCAAGCAAAGGGTTCGCTCCAACAGCTTTTGCAGAGGCTTCGACCATATTACTCACGATAACACTATGATGATAGGTGCCCGGTGCCTGCACCATTTGTTCTCTTAGCAGAGGTTGATCAAGATTAGCCAGTTCCAAGAGTTTTATATCGGTGGTATATCCGAAAGTCATCTCCACGAGAGGCAAAAGACCAGTAGCTATGACGCCGCCGAGCAGCCCTCCCGTCACAGCTGAAACCCCGGCAACTATCGTCTCCAGGGAATAAAACGAACCATGAAGAGCCTGAATTGCAAGGGCGAGAGCCAATCCAACAACACCCGTTTTGAGGGCGGCCCTGGTGAGCACTTTTCTCTCTTTGCAGTCGACTACTCCATAGGCGCCAACCAGAGATGTTATGAAATAATAAAGGAAAAACTCAACCTGGCCTCCTACCGCAACCGATGCGAGAACCGCCATTACCAGCGAAAAAACATTTGCGGCCAGCATCCCTTGAAAAATAGAAACAAGCATCGCCCCCCCGGCCACCGGCAGGATGAAAACAAGGGCATCGGCTGTAAAAAAACCGAAACCCCTGGAAACCTCCTCCGCGACCAGGTTCCCGGCCACTGCCACCAGAATCACGCCAAGGCAGGTAAGGCAGTTGAACAACAGGTCCCTCGAATTCATGCGATTTTTTCCGGGGCGCATCAATCCGGTGAAATACAGGCTCATCATCAAAAAACCGATTAATGCAGCCATCGCAGGTGCCCGACCGCACAAAGCATTTGATTTCAGAAGATTTTCCTGGGTTTCCAGTTTCGCGAGATGCTCTCCTGTTATCCTCTCTCCTTCTCTGACAAGCATTTCTCCTTTTTTTACCTTGGAGTAAAACGGTTTTACCGACTGATAGGCATCGTCTTTTCGAAGTTGCGTCTCCCGCTTGTTGAACGTAAGGTTCGGTCTCAAAAGGGCCTTTGCAAGGATGGAAACCGCCCTGAAAAATTTTCCGTCCCCGCCTGGCCCGGTATGTTCGTTTTTGAATGACAAGATATGCCGATAAGCCGAATCCATATCCAGGAATCGATCTACATCGTTCACAACCACGTCGTTTTCTTTAATGATATCGTGCAGGATAATGCCGCCTGTGGATTGATCCAGGAGCATTTCTTCATTTCCCACCACCCCCTGTTCAAAAAGGCCATTCAGAAGTTCTACCACAGATCTCTCGACCCTTACATCAAAGTCTACTTCAAAGAGAAGTGAATAAAGATCACGGTCCGGACTGATCCCCAGCTGTTCAAAAAACTTTGCTGCAGTTTCCTTTTCGTTATACTCATCGACAGGTTTTGCCCCGTCTTCTGTAGCGCGGCCTTCACCTGAGTTACTGCCAGAGGGAGCTATCTCGACGGAAGAAGCTGACCTTGCGGTTGCAAAAGCGCTTTTCAGGCGGTCAAAGGCATTGCCGCCGGTTGGATCGAAATCGTACACAGGAAGCAGGGACTTTACAACGTCCCGTCGGTTCTTTTCGGTGAGTTCCTCGTTTTCCACGAGAAAATCCTGCACGGCCTTGATATCCCTGTCGGCCACATCCCCTAAACGATATACCTGTGGGGCGGGTGT
>CAYXDR010000006.1:8353-19720 GCA_964463515.1 uncultured Desulfobacteraceae bacterium
AAGCACCGAGACCAAGATGCTGAATCCTATCAGGATATACCATCTCTGTGCCTCCAGGCTCCACCACCGGCGCCTTTGCTTTTCGGCGCCTCTTTGCGCGGTCTGGCGCCCGTCCCTGTCGGCTCTCCAAAACCGCTTCCTGCCCTTGGGGCCTCCATTTGTCTTTCGCTCGGTTTTTCCCATAGCCTATCCTGATAGCGAGCAGCGCGAACCGGCCTCGACCGTCATATTCCCATTTGTCCCGAAACTCATCCACCGGTCTCCAGCCGCTCATATGCGTCGATGATTTCCTGAACCAAGGGGTGTCGTATGACATCGTCACGGGAAAAATTCACGAAGGCTATCTCATCAATGCCGCGGAGAATCCTGCTCGCCTCGATCAGACCCGACTGCTTGCCGTTTGGAAGATCGACCTGGGTGACATCTCCGGTTATCACGACCTTCGAATCGAAACCCAGCCGGGTAAGAAACATTTTCATCTGTTCCGAAGTAGCGTTCTGGGCCTCGTCCAGTATCACGAAGGCACCATTCAAGGTCCTTCCCCGCATGAAAGCAAGAGGAGCCACCTCTATCACACCTTGCTCTATGAGCCTGGATGCCCCGTCAAAGTCCATCATGTCGTAAAGGGCATCATAGAGGGGTCTTAAGTACGGATTGACTTTTTCAGAAAGGTCTCCCGGTAAAAAACCCAGTTTCTCCCCCGCCTCCACCGCCGGCCGGGCCAAAACGACCCTGTGAACCTGTTTCCTGATAAGACAAGATACCGCCATGGCCATGGCGAGATACGTTTTACCGGTACCGGCAGGGCCTATACCGAACACCATGTCATATTTCCGGATGCAATCTATGTAATTTTTTTGATTTATGGTCTTCGGAGTGATAATTTTCTTTTTTGATGATATATAAACTTTGTCAAGAAATATTTCTTTCAATAAAACGGTTTTACCACTGCTTATCACTCGTATAGCATAATCAACGTCACTGCTATATAAAGGAAAACCCTCCTTTAGAAGATCATACAGCTGAGCCAGCACCTTCTCGGCAATCTCCACCTCCCAATCTCCACCGGCGAGAGTAATTTCGTTTCCTCTCAGGTGAATAGAGACACCTGTTTTTCCCTCGACCACCTTCAGGTGCTCATTATGCCGCCCGCACAGTGCCGCCACGAGTTGATGATCCGGAAAGGACAGCTGTGCGGTGACTCGTTGTAAATCGTCTCTCAATCCGGTTTTCACACTTCCAACTTCCGGCAAACCACGATCTCCGGGAAAACGACCGCGGTACACCCGGGTCACCTTTCTGCATCCCAGTTGCGATGCGTGTATTCCTTCAAGAACCTGAGCGGGTCATACCCACCTGCACAAGCTGTATTAACCAGCTCACAGCCCATCCTGGGGCCCTCAGCTGACACTCTGAAATCAATGATAACAAGAAAATAGAATATAACACAGCATATATGCTCCCGCAATAAAAACAGGCATCGCCCGGCCATTTCCGAAAACAGCCTTGGGCTGGAATCGGCAAGCCTGCTAAAAGGGTACAGGGCGTTAATGCGGGAGAGTCATCACCGTGATGCTGCGTCGAGTAAGAAGCTTCAGACAAAAAAAGCGACGCAGAGGAAAGAATAAAACGCCTTCTTCTGCGTCGCAAAAACTCCGTAGCTGTTTTTCTCACCAGCCCCAGGTCAAATACTTGTGAATCGAATCCGAAGCCATGCGGCCGGCTCCCATAGCGAGGATCACGGTGGCCTGGCCGGTCACGATATCTCCGCCGGCCCATACGCCTTTCTTGGTCGTCTTCCCGGTTTCCGGATCAGCGACAATATATCCCCATTTGTTTAGGCTCAGGCCGTCGGTCGAACGTGTGAGCAAAGGATTGGCCGCCGCGCCCACAGCTATAACAGCCAGGTCGCATTCCAATCTGAATTCGGAGCCCGCCTTGGGTACCGGCCGTCGGCGGCCCGATTCGTCCGGCTCACCAAGTTCCATCTCCAGGCAGTCGATCCCTGTTATTCGCCCTCGGTCGTCGCCCAAAAACCGCACAGGTGCAGTGAGTAAATGAAATTCGACACCTTCTTCTTCCGCATGATGGATCTCCTCGGCCCGTGCCGGCATCTCCTCCCTTGACCTGCGGTAAACGATACGCACACGCTCCGCCCCCAGCCTCATGGCCGTGCGCGCGGAGTCCATCGCCACATTACCGGCGCCGAAAACCGCAACATCCCTGCCTACTACAATCGGGGTATCGTATTCAGGAAACAGATAGGCCTTCATCAAATTAGCGCGCGTAAGATATTCATTCGCCGAATATACGCCTATGAGATTTTCGCCGGGTATATTCAAAAACCGTGGAAGCCCAGCGCCCACTCCAACATAAACGGCATCGAAGCCTTCTTCCTCCAGCAGCTCGTCGACGCTCACTGTGCGCCCCACGACGACATCGCATTCCACCTTTACACCCAGTCTTTCAAGAAAATTGACTTCTGAATATACAATCTCCTTGGGCAGCCGGAATTCAGGAATTCCATAAACCAGGACGCCGCCCGGCTTGTGAAAAGCCTCGAAAATAGTCACATCGTGGCCCTTTAAAATCAGGTCCCCCGCCACGGTAAGCCCCGAGGGACCGCATCCTACCACCGCTACACGCTTGCCGGTCGATTCCGCCTTGGGAGGAAGCGCGCCGGTTCCCTCGCTACGTTCCAGATCTGCGACAAAGCGTTCAAGGCTTCCGATAGCCACAGGCTTGTCTTTCTTACCCAGGATACACTGCCCTTCGCACTGAATTTCCTGGGGACAGACCCGGCCGCAGACGGCCGGCAGGCTGTTTCTTCCCCAGACATGCCTTATGGATTGCGTGAACTTCTCTTCCCTGATCAGCTTTATGAAACCGGGAATGTCCACGGAGACAGGACATCCGGCCACGCAGGCGGGTTTTTTGCACTGCAGACATCGTTGGGCCTCTTTGATGGCCATCTCTTTTGTAAACCCCAGCGGGACTTCGTCAAAATTCCGCTTCCTTACCTCCGGTTCCTGCTCCGGCATATTTTGCCTGGGAATCTTTTCCGAATCCTTGGATTTCTCCACCATATCTTCCTCCGACTTTTATATCGTGAGACCGTATCAGTCCGCCTTCTGCCTGCTGAGAAATTTCTCGTAAGAAATTCTTTCCTGCTCTTTATAGGCTTCAAGACGCTGTGCCAATTCGTTGAAATCAACTTTGTGACCGTCGAATTCCGGGCCGTCGACACAAGCAAAATTAATTTTTCCGTCCACGCTGACCCTGCAGCACCCGCACATGCCGGTGCCGTCAACCATTATCGCATTAAGGCTTACTAGAGTCTTTACCCCGTACTCTTCGGTGAGCTTGCATACGAACTTCATCATCGGCACAGGTCCGATCGCCACCACGAGTTTTATATCCTCTCTATCCAACAAATCCTTCAATGCATCAGTCACGAATCCGCGGCGACCATACGACCCGTCGTCGGTACAAACTTCGAGTTCATTACTGGCCGCGGTCATCTTATCCTCCAGAATCAGCAAGTCTTTGTTCCTGGCACCGATAATTGAAAAAACATAGTTATCGGCCGTTTTGAGCCCTCGGGTGATAGGGTGCAGAACCGCTACTCCGGTCCCGCCGCCGACACACGCTACCTTTCCAAGCTTTTCGATGTGGGTGGGCCGACCCAAGGGCCCGATTATGTCCTGGTACCCCTCTCCGGTCTTCAAAGACTTGAAAAGCGCAGTGGATTTTCCTACAACCTGATATATTATAGTGATTGTGCCCGCCACAGGATCCGTGTCAGCCATTGTCAAAGGAATTCTCTCCCCCGTCTCATTGGCCTTCAGGATGACGAATTGTCCGGGCTTTGCCTTGGCGGCGATCCTCGGCGCACTGATCTCGTTCAAGACCACAGTGCCTTGGGCCATCTCCTGACGTTTAACAATTTGGAACATGGATAAACCTCCAGGATAGTGTTTTGACAGGACGATATCGCTTAGCACAGCAGCGCCCATCTGTCAAAAGAATCTTTCCGCTGGCTGGATTGGCAAAACTTCCATCTGTGTATGGAAACATAAAATTCTTTTATCAGTCGTTCGTGTTCCAATCCAATAAAAAACTACGTTTCAAACCTGGGTACTTCGATTTGCTCAGTCGGCATTCCCGGATTGACGCACATTAAAGTCAACCTCTATTGACAATAAAGTCTTCACATACTATAAAAGCCGCGACTCAAAAAATGATCGCCCTGCCGGGCGGCTTCACGACAAAAAAACACGGAGGTGGAATATATGGGCCAGCATTGTGTGAATGTTTTTTTGGACGCTGAACAGGAAAACAAAATCAAAGAAGCCGGTTTAGGTGATAAAATCCTTGAACTCGAAGGGAAAAAAGCGGTCAAGGTTCCGGTGGGAGACAAAGAGTATAGGAAACTTCTCAAAGGCTTTCCAGACCTTGAATTCGATGAAACCGATGCCTGCGTCCTGCCGGATGAAGCGGAGAAAACGCTTTTCGACATGATTTTAACATCAGAATCCCTGGACTGCATGAAAGTTGCGATCGTAAAACTATACAATCCTCTGGCCGGAAAGGAACTCCGCAGCAAAACGTTCTGACGGATTTTTCCGGTGAGCTGTCTGTTGTTTGATCCAAGTTGCTGCTCCGGCTGCACCCGCCCGGGGAGGAAGATGAGTTTTTTCTCCGTCCCCGGGCCGTGTACCCCAGCCTGCAGCCTTTCCTGCTCTGTGGAATCTACGGAAAAGCTAAAACCCGCCTTACATTAAATCTTGGAAATTCCAAAAGCCTCGGTCCAACTTTCAACGAGGCGGTGTGTCCGTTCGTCCAGCCTGCTGGCTATCACCTTATTGAGACGCTCCATCAAAGTGAACCCCAGCGCTGGATCACCTGCGAAAAGTTGCTGGAGATGCTCAGCAGGAACCGCAAATGCACGCACTGCTTCCACCGATCTCGCCGTGGCGGTCCGTTTTTCGATCCCCGCCAGTGCAGACCATCCGAAAATCTCACCTGGATGTATTTCGTCCACCACGATTTGAATTTCACTTTCCTCGAACCGCGACCTTATGGCCTCTTCGTAGCGCAACTCATCGGTTTTAAATACCCGCTCAGTGAAAAGCAGCGAAAGTTCCACCACTCCTTCGAGCAAACCAAACAACGAATGAGGCGCTTCGTCTTCGGTGAAAATCAGCGTATCGGACTCATATTCCCTGATGGTTGCATCGGCCGCGATTACATCGAGCGTTTCCGGCGCTATTCCTCGAAAAAAATCAATAGCTTCCAATGTTTTTCCATCCATGTCTGCACCCCCTTTTTTCTGAATTATACCAAATCTTGATGAGGTCGTAAAAAGTCCCCCGGCTTATCGGCGTCGGGGTCGGAATCGGTATCGGGGTCGAAAAGGCTGCCGATCAACGTCCGATACCGATCCCGATAGCGACCCCGACGGGCAAGGTCTTTTTGGCTTATTACGAGGCCATCTTTTCAGTGGGACATGACAATTCAGGCGAAAACTGCACAGGATCAGGCTCTATAATATTGCAAAACACGTTTACCACGATTTAGGCCATTTTCGAAGAAAATTTCAGCGAAGCGATGTGAGGTCCTAATTACCGCAATGATTATACTTTCTATTAATAGATCTTTTCTCATTATTAGTCCAGGAAAATAAATCGGTCCAAGCAACAACATTCACTTTCAAACGTTCATTTGACAAATCACTGCGTTTTATACATATGAAATTCTTCACAATTGTCATTTTTTTGTTGCTCTGGCAGAAGCATTTATTATAGAAGCTTTTATTCGTAATGTAATTTTGATCAGTAATTGTTTGTATCCTGCGTCTCCGCTGCTGCGGCCGCATCTTTTCTTTAATTTATCCGGTTTCTCGCCCAATGAAGAAAGACTCTGTCCATATTGCTGATATAGTCGACATGAACGATCCCCATGCCGTTATGGAAGAAACCAGATGTATCCTCGGCAGGCTCTTTCCAACTTTCGATACCTCTAATCTTGATCGGGCCTTCGAAGACACCCTGCTTCTATTTTCCGGTAAAATGCCCGGCTACCGGGCATGCAACACCCGCTACCATGACCTGAAACACACCACGGACGCATTGCTCGCCATGGCCAGGCTGATTGACGGGGCAGTGCTTTCCGGGATCAAAATATCTGCTTCGACCGCAAATGTCGGCCTGATAGCCACCCTTTTTCATGATGCAGGATATATTCAGGAATTGTCGGACATCTCCGGGACAGGCGCCAAGTACACCCTTATTCATGAAGAACGAAGCGCCGAATTTTTAAGGCGGTACTTTACAGAAAGAGGCTATAGCAACACAGAAACATCCGATGGTGCTTCGATAATAAAATGCACCGGCCTAAGCAGTAAATTTCAAAAAGTTTCGTTCTCTTCTGCCCAATCGAAGCTGGCGGGAAAAATGCTGGGCACCGCAGACCTCCTCGGTCAGATGGCGGATCGAACCTACCTGGAAAAACTGCGTTTTCTATACCATGAGTTCGTCGAAGGAAACGTAGGAGGCTATTCCGATGAACTGGATCTTTTGAAAAAGACCGTGGACTTTTACCAAAAAATTCGTATAAGGTTGGATAAAGAGTTGGGCGGAGTCTGTAAATTTGCGAGAGTTCATTTTAGAGACCGCCTGCAGATTGACAGGGATCTTTACAGAGAAGCCGTCGAAACCAACATCAAATATATCAGGCTGATTGTAGCGGCGGGACCCGAGAGCTACAGGAGCTACCTGAAAAGACGGAGCGGCCTTTCCTCTCCCCAGGAACTGCCATCAGGCATACTGCCCCATTTACCGCCGGGTTGCTGACAGATAAGGAGGAAACATTGAAATACGGAATTACACGCGAGCAGGCACTCGAACTCCTTCATGAGCACATCAAGAATCCTAATATGATAAAGCATTGCTTGGCAAGCGAGGCGGTGATGCGGGCAGTGGCTGTCCGCCTGGGAAAGGACACTGAAAAATGGGCACTGGCAGGCCTTCTTCACGACCTGGACGTTGAGATCGTGGAAGCGGATCTTTCTGTCCACGGCCTGGAAACAGCCAAAATATTGCGCGGGTTGGGCGTGGACGAAGATATTGTCACCGCCATATTGCTGCATAACGAGAAGGCTTCCGGCCGCCCACGCACCGAGCCGTTCCACCATGCCCTTGCGGCTGGAGAAACAATTACAGGATTGATCATAGCCACGACTTTGGTCTACCCGGACAAAAAAATCAAAAGTGTCAAACCCAAATCAATCCGCAAACGCATGAAGGAAAAAGCATTCGCGGCGAGTGTCGACCGAGATATTATAACCGAATGTGAAAAAATCGGAATTCCGCTCGATGAATTCATCCAGATCTCACTGCAGGCAATGCAGGGCATAGAGGAGGAACTGGAGCTCTAAACCCACCGGGCATGACTTCCAGCAATGCCGCCATTTACGGCCCTTGCCGGTCCTAGGAGATTTGCAGATCACTGGAACATGAACCGCCTCATGCTGATATTCATTAACAGGCCCAGCGCCGCCATGGTCGTAACCATGGAAGACCCGCCATAACTCATAAAAACGAGCGGAATACCTACAACCGGCAGCAATCCAGTCACCATCCCCACATTGATCACAACCTGCCAGAAGATGATGGCGGTTATCCCCACGGCCATCATCGCCCCAAACTTATCCTTTGAATTCCGAGCGATGGCAAACCCCCACAAGATCAGCACCAAAAAAAGGACAAGCAGGACCAGCGAACCCAAAAAACCCCATTCTTCTCCAAACACGGAGAAGGCGAAATCAGTATGCTGCTCCGGCAAAAAATGAAGCCGTGTCTGAGTGCCCTTCAGATAGCCCTTTCCCCAAAATTGCCCTGAACCGATGGCAATTTTTGACTGAGCTATATGATAACCTGAGCCCAGAGGGTCCATTTCGGGTTTCAAAAACGAAAGGATGCGCATCTGCTGATATTCTTTGAGCCTGCTCCAAATCAGCGGAGCCCCCGCTAAAACAGAGATGAAAGCGATTGCGACCGACTTTACATTTACGCGGAAAAGAAAAACCATCGATGAAGCGATAGCCACCAGAAGAAGCGCTGTGCCCAGGTCGGGCTCTTTTACTATCAAAAGCGCCGGCAATGCTACTATCACTGCGGGCAATGCCAGGTCTCTCAAACGATATTCGCTGTTTCTGCTGTGATCAGAGAAATATTTCGCCAAAACCATGACCACCGCTATTTTTGCAAATTCAGAAGGCTGAAAAGAAAACAGTCCGACAGACAGCCAACGTTGAGATCCGGCAATAACCCTGCCGGATGTCAGAACCACGATCAGCATGATCATCACAACGAAATAAAAAGGGAAAGAGAGTCTTTCCAACGAATAATAATTAAAAGTCGTCATGATGAAAAAAACTAAATACCCTATGCCGAGCCAATATAAATGCTTGATAAAAACCGTACTTCCCCCCATATCCTTGATGGGGTAGGTAGCGCTGTATAGATTCAGCACTCCTATTGCGGTGATAAGGAACACAAGCAGAAGAAGCACCCAGTCAAAATGTTGAATGAGTCGTCGATCAAACAATTATAAACCCTATGAATCCAAATTCAGATAAGCTCTGATCATTTCCCTGGCTATGGGAGCCGCTGCGCTGCCTCCATGCCCCCCGTGTTCCACCAGGACCACAACCACAATTTTTGGCTCAGCCGCAGGGGCGGCCGCAGCGAACCATGCATGATCACGAAACCGTTCGGGAAGATCTTCTTCGTCTTCAAAAAGGTCACTTTTGTCAAGCGCCACCACCTGAGCTGTACCCGTTTTTCCGGCCACCACAGCCTGTTCGAGCCGAGCCTTCCTTCCGGTTCCGGCCTTGTCGTTCACCGCACCGACGAGACTCTTTTTCACAAGAGCCAGCGTCTTGTCGCTAATATTGATCCTGCGGGTCTCCTCGGGTTCGAAATTGTAAAACGTTTCATCCTCAATTCCAACCCGCTTGGTTATCAAAGGCCGGTAGACAATGCCCCCGTTGAACAGCGCGGACATCATCGAACAAACCTGAAGCGGCGTCACCAGCAGGAAACTCTGCCCTATCGAAAGGGATACTGTCTCGCCGGTCTGCCAGGGGACACCGAATTTTTCCCTTTTCCACTCATCGGAAGGTACAAGTCCGGCTTTCTCTCCTCCCAGTTCGAATCCTGTTCGTGAACCGAGCCCGAAGCGCCGACTCCAATCGGCGATTCTTTCCAAGCCCAACCTCATGCCGACCTTGTAAAAATAAACATCGCAGGATTCCACCAGTGCCCGGTAAAGATCGACATTTCCATGCCCCCAACTCTTCCAGCAGCGAAAAGAGCTGTCTCCGAGAGTCAAAACCCCATTGCAGAATATCTCTTCTGCAGGATCAACGACTCCCTCTTCCAGCGCTGCAACCGCCATTATAATCTTGAACACCGACGCGGCCGGGTACTGTCCGGCAGTCGCCCTGTTTTGTAATGGAAACCGGGGAGAGGAACTAATCCGGTTCCATTCTGACTTCGTTATCCCGTTGGCGAAATGGTTCGGATCGAATGAAGGGCTGCTTACCATGGCAAGAACGGCGCCGTTGTGAGGATCCATTGCGACCGCTGCGCCCATTTTGCCTCTCATGTTTTGTTCAGCCACCGCTTGCAGCCTTCTGTCTATTGTCAAATGAACCGCCGAGCCGGGAACCGCCGGTTTTTGTGAAAGCAGCCGGAGCACCCTCCCGGATGCGTCCACTTCCACCTGCTTCCCGCCGCGACGTCCCTGAAGGAAAGACTGCCATCGCATCTCGACACCGGCCTTGCCGATGGAATCCCCGGGTCTGACATCAGGGAAATCACCGCAGGAAAGCTCCTCGCCACTGATTTCTCCCATGTAACCCAATATATGTGAGGCAAAATCACCGTAAACATATTCCCTGCGTGGACGAACACTTATCAAAACGCCGGGCAGGTTGAAGCCCTGGGTCTCGAGAACCGCGATATGATCCCTGGGAATATCACTTTGAAGGCAGACAGGCTTGAAAGGGTAGCTCTTCAGCCCCTGTTTCAATACACCTCTGGCTTCAGTGACATCCAAAGGAATTAAACCGGACAGGCTTTCAAGCAGTTTATCCGGCTCGGGTACTTCTTCGGGGATGACGTTAAGATCAAACGCCGGACGGTTATCCACCAGCACGGCTCCGTTCCGATCATAAATCATACCCCTGAACGGCGGAATACTTTGCAGCCGAATCCGGTTGCCCTCGGATTTGTTCCGGTAAGCCGGACCGCTGAATATCTGCATAAACCACAACCTGAGAAGAAGCACAGAAAAAACAAGTACAACCACGACGGAAACCAGCGCGATCCGCTTGCGGAACAATGAGCCTGAAACATTATCGAATTTAGAGCTTCTCACTTTTTATCGAATCTTCCGGTTCCGAACCGTCGCCGGGTTCTTCAGCAGGACGCCAAAGCTTGGGCAGCACCCCTACTTCATCGAGTTCGGTTTCGAAACCCTCAGTCCATTCCGGCATATAGCTACCTCTGACCGCCTGGAGAAAAAAAATAACAAGCGGGGCAATCATACCGGTCAGCAGGGCTGCCGAGGTTGCCCGCCAGACCCAGGACCACTGGAAAAAGGCGTTCGGGGAGACAAAATTAACGGCAACGAAAAACAACACCTTACCTAGAGCCACCGACAAAGAAGTAATAAGAAACTGACCCTTGGCATGATGAATATCGAACAGGCTTCGGGCCAACATCGCAACCCAAAAAACAACAAGATAAAAGCCGACGAACAGCCCCCGAAGTCCTCCGGAATAAATATCCAGCAACAAACCCTGGGACAATGCAAATACAGCAGCAGTGCTGGGTTTCGCACAAATCACCAGGTACACGATAAGCACGGCAGATAATTCCGGGATGAAAGCATCTCCCACGATCTCGCCTGTAAAATTGCCTCTCACCAGGCTGTAGATCGCCGCCGCCGTCCACAGTGCTGCATAAAAAATTGATTTTCCGACTGCTACTCTCCTGTCGATGAGCCTTCCCCCATTACAACAAGAACTTCTTCCAGTTTGGAAAAATCGACCAGCGGCCGTGCCCTTATCTCCTTAAACAGACTCCCGGGGCTTGCCTTTACCGAAATGATTTCACCCAGCGGCAATCCTTTCGGAAACACACCTCCGAGGCCGGAAGTAATCACCCTGTCTCCGGGCTGCGCCATAGTTGATTTGGTAACATAATCGAGTCGGCAGACTTCAGCGCTGAATCCTTTAAACATACCCCTTTCCCTGGTGGTCTGGACCAGGCAGTCCACGGCGCTGTTCTGGTCGAT
>CAYXDR010000006.1:19730-20918 GCA_964463515.1 uncultured Desulfobacteraceae bacterium
AGAATAATTCGGTGAAACAGCGACGACCCTTCCCACAACCCCGAAGGCGTGAGTTACGGGCATGTTCAATTCTATTCCGGAAGATCGGCCCTTATCTATGATTATCGATTTGAACCAGCCTGTCGGATCTCTTCCTATCACCCGGCTGGCCACCACCCGCCCCGGCAGTCTGCGCCTGAACTGAAGCAGGTGCGTCAACCGCTCATAGGCAGCAAGCATTTCTTCATAGTGATTATTTTTCTTCGAAAGCTCCTCGACCTTCTCCCTGAGCCTTTGATTTTCCTCACGCAAGCCTACGAAAAAAAAATAGCCCTCCCAGACCCTTCTTACCGCACTGGAAGTTTCAGAGATCAGCTTCTGGGCCGGGGCCGTAAGTTCAATGATCCCTTGTTCCAGGTAATTCCATCCTGAGGGCACATCGGAGCCGGATGCAAAAAGCAGGATGGCAACACCGGCCAAAACCGCCCACAACCATATATTTTTTAAATATTCCAGTCCCTTCAACGCAAGCCCCATATCAACGGCTCGGCTGGACCACCGCGAATTTGTGTCAAAAAATTACCTGTCCAGGTATACGCCGACGGACATTGACCGGCGGCCTCAGAGGTTTCCAGGACGGATCCCGATTTCAAATGCCGGAAGAACAATCATCTAATGGAAACTTCTCTCAATATAGCTATATTGTCAAGAGCCGTGCCGGAACCCACCGCCACAGCGGAAAGCGGATCCTCGGTTACGGTGACGGGCAGTCTTGTCTCTTCGCGGAGCAACACGTCGAGGTTTTTGAGCAAGGCCCCCCCGCCGGTTAAAATGATTCCCCTGTCCACGATGTCCGCCGCCAGTTCCGGCGGCGTCTGTTCGAGGGCGATTCGCACCGTTTCAACAATCGTCTCTATCTGTTCCGACACAGCCTTTCTAATCTCATCGGAATCGATAACAAGGATTTTTGGAATCCCTGTAACCAGATCCCGCCCCTTCACTTCTATGGTTTCCACATTTTCCCCGGGATAGGCATTGCCTATACTGGTCTTTATTATCTCTGAGGTTCTTATCCCTATCAAAAGATTATATTTCCGCTTGATATATTGAAGTATCGCTTCATCCATCTTATCTCCGGCAACACGAACCGACCTGCTGTACACGATCCCCGCCAGGGAAATCACAGCCACCTCGGTTGTACCTCCCCCT
>CAYXDR010000007.1:0-20580 GCA_964463515.1 uncultured Desulfobacteraceae bacterium
ACACGCCCAGAATACTGATCGCGGCCGGGGGCTACTCCTCTCGGCTGGCATGGGAGATGCTGGGTATTGCTCTTCCCATAAGCGTTCTGACGATACAGGCGATGGTCACACAACCACTGAAACCCCTTCTCTCACACGTGGTTTCCTCCGGCGCTTATCATGTATATGCAAACCAGACGCTGAAAGGCGAAATCGTAACCGGCGCCCACATGGATCCCTGGCCCAATTTCACAACACGTACAACCGCTCATTACATCAAACACCAGGCTGAGGCTTTGTCTGAAATTCTACCATGCTTAAGGGGAATCAAATTTATGAGGCATTGGGCCGGGCTTGCAGACATGACACCCGACATGGCGCCTATCATGGAGGGCAACGATCCGGTGGAAGGGCTTTACATTGACTGCGGGTGGGGTTACTTCGGTTTTAAATCCGCCCCGGTCACCGGTAAATATATGGCCCGCTACATTGCAGAGCAGCGCCGTCCCGAAATACTCAAACCGTTTGCTTTGAACCGGTTTTGCGAAAATCGTCTTCTCGGAGAAACAGCAACCCCCCCGGGCTACGGCCCCTGGAATTAAAGGAGTTTGACAATGTCTTTCACAATCGAATGCCCTGTGTGCGGCAAAAGAAATGCTTACGAATTCAGATACGGAGAAGTGGATCAAGGCCCCAGGCCCTCCGAAGAAGGCATCACCCCCGAGAAGTGGTGCAGCTACGTCTACCGGCGCCCGAACCCGGGGGGCGTTCAAAAAGAATGGTGGTGCCACCGCGATGGTTGCGGTGTGTGGTTCACGATCCGACGAGACACCCTGACTAATCTTCAGGTTGATGACCCGGAGGCTTAACGATGGACAGAATAGGCCAATTGTCCACCTCAAGGATAGACACGACAAAACAAATTCCCTTCAGATACCGCAAATCCCTGTTTTACGGAGCGGCAGGCGATACCGTGGCGACGGCCCTTTACGCAAACGGCATTCGAATCTTCGGCAGGAGCTTGAAATATCACAGGCCCAGAGGACTTTACAGCCTGGACGGTGAATGTAGCAATGCCTTCATGCAAATCGACGGTGTGCCGAACGAGCCGGCTGAAACAACCCTGCTCCGCGAAGGCATGTCGGTGGTCCCCCAGAACGTGGTTGGAAGCCCGGAGTTCGATCTGCTTGCCGGGCTGGATCTTTTCGACTGGGCAATGCCGGCCGGCTTTTACTACCATGTGATGCACAAGCCCTACTCTTTGTGGCCGTTTTTCAAAGCGTTCCTGCGAAAAATGGCGGGGCTCGGCAAAATCGACCCATCTTTTTCGATGCCAGGCACTTATGACGAGATTTACCCCCAAACCGATGTCTGCGTAGTTGGAGGTGGACCGTCCGGCATGAGTGCAGCGCTTGCTGCGGCATCCTCAGGGCTTCGGGTGATCCTGCTTGAATCGCGCCCCTGGCTCGGAGGGTTTTTCGACTATCGCGAAGCGCGCTATGATGCCGCCAGCACCCTTTCCCGACACGGCCGCGAGCTTGCAGGGGAAATCGGCAACTCGTCTGTCCGGGTCTTCACCCGCACCTCGATGGTCGGATATTACAACAACAATCTTGTCACTGCCTTTCAGGCAGGCGGCGAAAAGGACACTTTTGACCGAAGATACCTTGAAATCAGGGCCAAGGCGGTGGTTGTATGCTCAGGGTGCAAAGAAAGACCTCTGATATTCGAAAACAACGACCGGCCGGGAGTGATGCAGACAGGCTGCGCCCATAGGTTGGCCCGCACCTACGGAATACTTCCCGGAAAATCCGCTGTTTTCAGCGTCGGTGACGACCTTGGAATTGAAGCTGCAATCGATCTGGCGGACCTGGGTGTCGAAGTAAAAGCTGTTTGTGATTTCCGGACAGAGCATTGCAGCCCTGAACTGAGTGAAAAGCTCGATCAGCGCAATATCGAATTTCTCCCCGGCTGGGTGGCCGCCTCTGCACACGGCGTTCAGGCCGTGAAGGGCGTCACAATCTCAAGCATGAGTGGGTCCCGGAACCGGCGCATGGCCTGCGACCTATTGGCAGCTTCTGCAGGTGTCACGCAGGTCACAACCCCCCTGTTCCTGCTCGGCGCGCCGGCGGTGTTCGACGAAAAAACGGGGTTGTTCCAGCCCTCAGACCTTCCTGGCGGGATTTTCACCGCCGGGAGGCTTCTAGGGTATACCGACCCTCGTTCGATAGAGGCATCAGGAACACTGGCGGGCTTGAAGGCCGCAGAGTATTGCGGCTCGGTTTCCTCCGAAACCCTGACTGAAGCCGAGTCACACCTGGCATCCCTACCGGGTCCTCCTGCCGTGCCTTTGTTCGTCCGTGCGCCGGGAAGCGGGAAAAAGAGCTTCGTATGCCTGGATGAAGACACCACGGTCAAACATATCCGCCAGGGCTGCGATGCAGGTTTCGATCGTGTGGAGCTCTCAAAGCGCTACACCGCCGCAGGCACCGGGGCCGGACAATCCGGCATTCCGGGACACAACCTGCCGCTCGTGATGTCCGAATACCTTGGAGAAAACTCCCCGATCCAGTCCCCCTCCACGGTCAGATCGCCTCTGATTCCCAACTACATAGCAGCCTATGCCGGTGCAAATCACAACATGTACAAACGCACCCCGGTTCACGAAGCGCAGGAAGCCTCCGGCGCGGTGTTCAGGCGTATCGGCGTCTGGAAACGAGCACGCTACTTTTCCAGGGATTTCACGAGCAGGGAGGAAATACAGAATGTCCGCACAAACGTCGGAGTCATAGAAGTGGCCACCCTCGGCAAATTCCGGCTTTTCGGACCCGATGCCCTCAAAGTGCTTCAAAGGGTATACGTTGGAGACATGAACCGGATACCTGAAGGAAAAGTCAAGTATTCGGCCATGTGTAACGACGGAGGTTGCCTCGTCGATGACGGGGTTGTGGCGAAAATCGGTGAAAACGATTACTACTTCACCGCATCGAGCGCGAGAGCGGGCGCAACGGTCGAGTGGCTGCGCTACCATACCAGGTACGATGGATGGGATTTCAATGTCATAAATCTCACCGACGCGCTCGGCGCCGTCAACCTCGCCGGACCCAATGCACGGGCAGTATTGGAGAAACTCACCGACACCGATCTTTCGAACGATGCCTTCCCCTACATGGGATACAGGGATTTCGAGCTTTCAGGCGGCGTGCCGGTACGCGCCTTTCGATTGGGTTTTGTGGGAGAGCTTTCCTACGAACTGCACATGCCGTCGAGTTATATGCTTTCCGTCTGGAACATGCTCCTCGAAGCAGGTAAGCCGCTCGGGATCATGCCTTTCGGCCTGGAGGCCCAAAACTCCCTCAGGCTCGAAAAGGGCCATGTCATCATCGGGCAGGAAAGTGAAATACGCACTACACTTCATGACCTGGGAATGGGCTGGCTGTGGTACCGGAACAAACCGGATGCAAAGACGGTCGGCGCAGTAGCCCTCGCAATGACCGAGCAGCAGGAAGGACGGCTGAAGCTTGTGGGCCTGCGTATGCATGCGCCCGGCAGGTGCCCGCAAGACGGCGCGGTGATCACGGATTCGGACGCCGTAAGGGGTTTTGTCTGCACAGCCCGCTACAGTTTCACGCTCAAGGAATCCATTGGCCTTGCCCTGGTACAGGCCCCTCTCGCCGAGCCCGGCACAGTGGTAAAGCTTTACGAACCAGGGGCAGGGGATGAACGAATAAAAGCCTCCGTGGTAAAGACCCCGTTCTACGACCCTGAAGGCTCAAGGCTGAAGATGTAACAGGAGAGTACAATGCCGGAAATTCTTCGACACTCACCCGTGTTTTTTGACGCGCATCCGCTTGAAACCGAATCGAGGAGCGGATGGGAAATCGTGCTCAAATATGAAGGGGAAACCGAAGGGCTCCAGATGATAGATCTGAGTCATAGAAACCGTTGGGATGTCCAGGACGGAGACCTGTCAAAAATAAAACCCTGGGGAAGGACCATACCAGGGGAACCAGGGCAGTGCTCCTGGGACCAGGGCCTGCTCATAAACCGCATGAACCGGACCCAGGCCGCATGCTGGCATCTGGCCGGAGACCCGCTGGACAGGCCGGAGCAAACCGCTTTCACGAACATCACCGATGGGCAGATGATGATAGCTCTGATCGGTAGGGAAGCTTTCGCCGTAATGGAAAAAGCCTCGGCGCTTGATTTCGAAGCACCTACCTTCAAACCTCCCCGTTTGTATCAGGCACCCGTCTTCCATGTTCCGGCACAGGTTGTCCACCTGGGAGCCGACCACGGGCGGGAAGGGATTCTGATTGCCTGTTCAAGGGGTTACGGTCACACCATGACCGAGGCGCTGCTCCAGGCAGGAGCCGAGTGGAACATACATGCCGCAGGCGAAAAAGCCTTCTCCGCATTTCTGGAAAAAATTTTCCCGGCTTGAGGCGGGGAATCATTTATCCAGGATATTTTCGGGCATCCTTACAGCGACGACACGCCCTTTCGCGCACACCTGTCCGCCTGCGGAAAGATCCGTTTCGACCACCACCTTGCGGCCCTTTATTTCAGAGACTCTTCCGCGAAGGTTTAAAGGCCCGGAAATGGGGGTCGGTTTCAGGTAATCGACATGAAGCGATGCTGTCACGTAACGCATGGTCTTTTCAGGGCTCATCTCAATTCCTTGAGCCCTGCATGCCGCTGCAGCAGCAGTTGCGGTGCTGTGGCAGTCTATCAGTGAAGCAATCAGTCCGCCATAGACGTAGCCGGGGAAAGCGGTATGATATAGCTTGGGTTGAAAAACCGCGACCGATTCATCTCCGTCCCAGTAGCTCTTGATTTGCAGGCCGTGAGGGTTAAGGGTTCCGCATCCGTAGCAGTGACTGAAATCTTCCGGATAGCATTCCTGAAACGCCTTCTGTCCCTGTGTCTCCATCTCTCCTCCACCCTATGTCGTTTATAAACATTCCTACATTAGCGAGTAGCAGTATTCGCACCGCGGATGAAAATTTCCTCCTTGCACTGTGGACATCAGATTATATCCTGGTAAGGATCCCATCGGGCACACGGCCAGGCAGATAACCGAAGGAATCATCTCTTTCCTCGGAGATGGACCATTTCCAGAAAGGTATTATACTGACATCCCCTCGAGCGATCCGTTCGTTCCCCTGCTGTGCGGCAGTGACGATCAACCCCCGATTCAAACCCTCTTTTTCCATGCCCATCGCCAGTGCATTCAATTCCCGCGACCTTGTGCCCTCATCGGACATATCCAGGCAGACCTGAATCACTTGCCGGCGACCATCGGGGCTTACTGCTAGAAAATCCGATTCTTGTCGCCCCCTGATGTACATGACTGAATTTTCACGCCGTATCAACTCGATAAAAACCATGTTCTCGATAACCCGGCCAAGATCCCGTGTCAACCTGGTGGCTGCGATCCAGAAGAAACCGGGGTCCAGCACATAAACCTTTTTCGGGTTAACCTTCTGTTGCTTCACGGAGCCGCTTTTTACCGGTACAAAGAAAAAAAGCATGGCTTCTTCCAAATAATTGAAATAATCGTAAAGTGTATCCCTGGAAAGAGAGTGCCCCTGGCTTTTCAAGTTGTTAAAAAGCCGATTCACGGATACGAGGCTTGAAATATTCTGAAGCAGTGTATTTAAAACAAATTTGAAAAGAGTTGTGTTTTTTACGTCAAAACGCTCCACAATATCCCGATAAAGCATAAGATCCAAGTAATCGCGGAGTATCCGCCTCTTTAAAACCTCGGGCATGGTCACGATTTCCGGGAAACCGCCGTACTTCATGTATTGCTCTTGCCAATGGCCCCATTGGGCAACGGCCTTCGAAGAAAAGTGCTGCTTTAAATCACCGCCATGAAACAGGCCGTATTCCGCAAGCGAAAGGGGCATAACACTGAAATTCAGAGTTCTGCCCCTTAGGGCCGTTGACAGCTCCCGGCCGAGCATTGCAGCCGATGAGCCGGTCACGAAAACGTACATGCGTTCATGATCCAGAACGCGCCTGACAAATGAATCCCAGCCTGAAACGGCCTGCACCTCGTCGAGAAAAAGGTATGTTTCCTGCTCCTTCTTTTCAGGCCACAACTCGAAATAGGCGTCGAGCAGATTTTCCAACCCGGTGCCGGTCAGCCCGAACAGTCGGCTGTCTTCCAGGTTTATCGTCACGATGCTGTTCGGCTCCACGCCGCTTTGCACCAGGTCGCGAATCATGGAATGAAAGAGAAAGGTCTTACCGCTTCGCCTGGGACCGGTAAGGGCCACCACCTTCCCGCGAACAAGTGGAAAACGGTAGGTCCGGGGATGAATTTCCGGCACACCCGACTGCAGGGCATCCGAAATAAGCCGCTTGAATATTTCCTTGAAATCCATGCTTGCCCTCTTTACAAGGACAAATTAAGCACAAAGTTACCTTTTATACAAGGTAAAAAATTCGATTGTTGTTTGGGATTTGGATAATCGCTCCCACAGGCACGGGTTACCGGTTACCCCAAATAACCAAACAAACCAAATCAATCAGAGAAAACAGAACCGCCTATTTTTCCCCGGATTTCAACATATCTCCCAACGCGGCAAAGGGTTTGTAGGTTGTGGGAACAGTCTTGCTTTCCGGCTCGGCATTCTGCACATGTTTTTCAGCTTCCTCATGGTCCAGGTAGCGGCGGTGTTCGTTTTCATGGCAGTAGATGCACAGGTTTTCCCAGTTGCTGCCGTCGGGTGGATTGTTGTCGTGGTTGTGGTCCTTGTGATGGACGGTGAGCAGATAAAGATTCGAAAGGTTGAACTCACGCCCGCACCTGGCACACACCCAAGGGTGGATCTTAAGGGATTTTTCCCTGTAGCCCTTCATGCGGTCATTTTCGAAACCGCGCGCCTTCTCAACGACCCTCTCGACCTCCTCCTGGCTGATCTTGCCGCCACGGCCCTTCCGGGATTTGAGCTGATCGAATTCCATCCTAAATTCCCCCTTCTTACACCTAAACCGCCTCGATGGTCGAAGGCGGTTTGTTCGCAACATTATATGTGACACTCACCACGCCGGGAACCGACGCGATGATCTCCCCGGCCATTTTTTCGAGCAAGTCAAAAGAAAGCCTGGTAGGGGACGCGGTCCTGGCATCGACACTGTCCCAGCACCGCACCTCGATCTGCCGGCCGTAATCCCGGCCTCCGTCACGGATTCCTGTGACACGGTCCTGGTGAAGTATTGCCAGGTACTGGAACGCCTCCGTGTCTTTCAAAAAATTCTCTACGACCACGGTGGCCTTTCTTACCATATCGATATCCCCGGGGGTAACCGGCCCGATTACACGCGCAGCCAGGGCCGGCCCGGGGAAAGGAATCCGGTCGAACAGCTCCGGTGGCAGGCCCAAAGCCTTTCCGACCGCTCTTACCCCGTCCTTCCTCAGCTGAACGAGGGGTTCTACGATGCTGTATCCAAATGCTTCCCTGGGATCAATGCCCAGCTGGGCAAACACGTTGTGCTGTCTCTTTATTCCGGCTACGGTCTCGTCAATATCCGTGAGAATTGTTCCCTGAAGCAGGGTGGCAGCCCCGCTCTCCTTTACAATCCGGCCGAAGACCCGCCGGTAAAAGGCCTGCGTCACCGCCTCGCGCTTTTCCTCGGGATCAGACACTCCTTCCAATGCCTCGAAAAATTCCTTCCGTGCATCCACCACTTCCACCCGCACTCCAAGGTCCGCAAAAAACCCGGTCACTTTTTCGGCCTCACCTTCCCGCATTAGACCGTTTTCTACAAACACGGTCCTTAGCTGAGGTCCGAGCGCACGGTGCCCCAGCATTGTCACCACCGAGGAATCCACGCCCCCGGAAAGAGCATTGATGGCGGTGCCCTCTCCGACAACTGCTCTTATTTCGTTCACTTTTTCATCTATAAACCTTGATTTATCAAGATCTTGCAGTTTAATTTCATCCACCATGGACCATCTCCTTCAAAAATGTTGATAATGTTGGCCGGTTTCGCCAAAGATGGAATGTATCCTACATTTTCAAGGTCATCAAGGACGATTTTAAACTTTTTACGAGGCCATCATTAAAGACCCTGCTCATATAACTTCCGCGCGAGACGGACTGCACCCTCCCTGGTAGAAACTTCGCCAAGGTCCTGCGCGTTTCTCACCTGTTTCAAGATCTCTCCAAGCCTGGGGCCTACAGGAATGCCGATCGAAACAAGTTCTTTTCCTGAAACAAGGGAGGGACGCGAAAAAATCCTGCGTAACTCAAGCAAGTATTTCGAAACCGCCCATTTTATCTTTCGAGTATAAACATCCCCCGGCCCGGTCTCGCCTGCTGCGGCCATTGCAAGAATCGAAGCCGCTACAGTTTCATCCCCTATCGTCCGGAAACATTCAACATTCCACACCTCAGAAACCTCTAAAGGCGCATCTGCAAGGAAAAAACGATATCCAGAGGCAAGCAGCAGTAGAGTTTCCCTCATTTTTCGAGGCATGTGCAGACGTTCGGCAACCATATCCGCCGTTTCCGTGGTAAAAGCACCCAGGGAGTCCATAAGAAGCGCCGCTGTCTTCAGCAGGAACCTTCTTTGCGGCTGAAGAAGAATTTCTGTCGCGGTATGGGTAAAAGGGCCAAAGATTTTCTCAGGGTTCTCCAGATGATACTCCACAAGCGCCAGTGCTGTGCAATCCGACTCCCCAGCCTGCGGGATCTGTCCTTTTGTTTCAGCCTTTTCAGGAAAAAGCGCATTGACCGCCCCGGTTTCAATCATCTCTGCGGCAAGGAGGGATACATTTCTTTCACCCAAAAACATTTTCAATTCATTCAGGATTCTTTCTCCGGCGGCCTCATTGAGGAAACTCGAACACCTGTGAGCCTCGGCAAGGGTTTCCGATCCTATCTGAAAACCGAGCGAGGCGGCCAAACGAAAAGCCCGAAAAACCCTCAGGGGATCGTTACGAAAGGCATCGGTGGATACCATCCGCACCAGGCGGCGCCTGAGGTCCCCCGCGCCGTCAAAGGGATCCACCAGATTCCCTGGGCGAAGATCCAGGGTCACCTCGAGAGCCATCGCGTTCACCGTGAAATCCCTTGCTGCCAGATCCACAGATATATCTCCCCCTTTCAGAGGAGCGATATCGATGGAAAAAACTGGATTCCTCCGATCAATTACCCGAAAGCAGGGAGATTCCTTCTTCTTCGTGAAAGGAACCATAACTGCTCCCTTCTGCCCCGCCAGCGCTTCGGCGACTTGCCGGGCATCGTCGCACACCAGATCCACATCGCCGGGCGGAAACCCCAGAAGCCGGTCCCTGACCACCCCTCCTACGACGAAAAGATTATTGATCCGTTTCGGGCAGCAACGAAACCAGTAGGACAAGGCTTCTTCAATTGTAGGAGGTTGTGCTTTCATCCTGTTTCTCGTGTCCAAACCCCATATCTCTTCGATCCCGACAGCGATCCCGATTTCGATTTCGATTATCCCAACAGCTGATACGGTGCCGGTATTTACCGATTACGACAACGACAACGAAATATTAATGGATATTGCCAAAAATATGAACCCCCTTTCCCACAGCTGAAATATCAAAACTTCCTTTTGAGCGGGGCCTTCATCCGTATCGAGGCTTGATAATCGCCCATGGGATGGGGTATTGTTTACATCCTGTTTTCGGTCGTAAAATAATCCATACGGAGGCGTTCCCATGCCCACGAACTGGAGGATGGCCCAATGAAAGTGACCCTCTATCAAACCAAACCGATTCTTCTGGATGTGAAAGCGAACGTTGAAATCATTATAGAAAAAATACGGAAAGGCGCCGAGCAGGGATCAGATTTGATAGCTTTTCCAGAACTGGCACTGACTGGTTATTTCGTCGGCCGCCACTACCATGAAGCCTCTCTCAGGATGGATGCCCCTGAAATCCGCAGAATCGCCGAATCCACGAAAGGAACAGCGGCCGTAGTAGGTTTCATTGAAGAATCCCCATCCATGAACTTTTACAACGCTGCCCTCGTTGCCGTTGACGGGGAGATCCTGTTCGCGTACCGCAAACTCAATCTCCCGAATTATGGAGTTTTCGAAGAAAGAAAACTGTTCGCCCCTGGCAAGAAGGTTCCTGTGTTCAAGCTGCACGGCTTTACGATCGGTGTTTTCATCTGCAATGACATGTGGCACCCTTCCATTCCCTATCTCGGAGTATGCCGCAAGGCCGACATATTCGTAACGATTTTCAATTCATCCCAGGGTTCCATGGGAACCGAATTCAGCAATATAGAAAGCTGGGAAATAATCGACAAGTTTTATTCACGGGTGTTCGGAATTTATAACCTGTGCGTGAACCGCGTAGGCAAAGAAACGATACTGGAAGAACCTCAAACGCCTTCTACCCAGGATACCGATTTCCGCCATTCCTACAGCTTCTGGGGAGGCAGCGAAATCATCAATCCTTTCGGCCAGCAGGTCCAAAAAGCAGCATATCACCAGGAGGACGAAATCACCGCATTTATCTTCAGAGAGCTACTCAGAAAAAAGAGAATATTGCTGCCTTACTTGAGAAACGACGATCCGTTCTTCACCCACCGGGAGCTGCAGCGGATTCTTTACAAACCCAAAGTGGAAACCGGCGGGGAGTCATCAGACGTATGAGCCACTCCCCGCATTGATAGACCAAGGGGAAAACTTCCATGACGAAAAAAGAATCACAGATGGAAAAGCTAACGGCCAAGCTCGATGAATGGAAGGCTGAATTGGACAGGATCGAAAAAGAGATGGAGAAAAGCGCCGAAGAATCCTGGCCCGGTCAAGCGCACCACATCCGGACCCTGAAGGAAAAAACCAGGGAAGCGGACGAAGCTCTTCGTAGGATGAAGGAGGCGGAGGAAGACTCCTGGCAGGACCTCAAAAAAGACGCAGGAAAAGCCTGGGGCTCTTTCAAAAAAAACTTCTCCAAGGCAAAATCGGAATTCAAACGCGGCTACGAGGAGGGAATGAAGGATCGGGACAACCGTTGAGAAAACCTCTCAAGCCCTGATCACTCAAGGGGCCTGGCCTCATCTATCAGCATAACCGGTATATCGTCCCTGATTTCATAAACCAGCCTGCAGTGTTCACAGACAAGCCCGTCGCCTTCCTCGTTCAGATGAATTTCGCCTTTACATTTGGGGCACGCGAGGATTTCCAGAAGCTCTTTGCTTATAGTCATAATTGTTTCCTTTCACCTGAAACTCGAGATTGATGATACCGTAAAACGTTCCATCTCCGTCTTATCGGTGTCGGGGCCGGAATCGGTATTGGGCTCGAAAAGGCCGCCGATCAACGTCCGATACCGATTCCGATAGCGACCCCGACCCCGAGGGAAATTGTTTTCTCGTTACGACACCGTCGAAATCATCCGGATGCTACACTACATCAGCTCCGCCCTGGAATCAAGAGGTCCGATGCAGCCTCAAAAACCCTCTCAACATCTATACCGCTCATACACAGGGGATCATTGCACTTTTTCCTGAAACAGGGGCTGCACGGCGCGGCGGACCGCACTACGCGGTGCCCGGCACCGTAAGGCCCGGTCCTAACGGCGGATGTCGGGCCGAACAACGCTACCACCGGGCATTTCATGGCTGCAGCTATATGCATGGGCCCGGTGTCCGTTGTAACGAGCAGGTCTGCCCGATCATATATGCAGGCCAGCTCCCTGAGCCCTGTTTTCCCTGCCAGGTCCGCAGCCGGTCTCTTCATACCCCCGACTATACTTTCAACATAAGACTTGTCGGAATTCCCCCCCGTGAATACGACACTGCGGCCGGTCTCTTCGATGATCCTGTCGCAAAGGCTGCTGAATCGGCCCGGAACCCACAATTTGGTCTTCCACTTCGCCACCGGGTTCACCGCAACAAACCGCCCGGCAGCCACTCCGGCCTCGTCCAACAACCGTGCCGCTCTTTGCCTGTCTGTGCCTGTGACCGGCAAAGCCCCGTCCCAGGCCGATATGTCGCAGCCCAGCACTTCTGCCATGCTCAGATAACGATCTATTGCATGTACATCACGATTTACCGGAAATCCGGGTTCGCTCAGGAACAGGCTTGCACCTTCCCTGGAATCGTTCATTCCGACCTTGCGCCGGCCCCTGGCCATCCCGACCAGAACACCGCTTTTTAGAAGCCCCTGAAGATCTATCACGAGGTCATAGGAAACGAAGCGGAGCTTGCGTGTAAAACACCCGGCTTCCAGGAAAAACGCCCGTATATCACCCGAGGCGGCGGCGCGGGTCAATGTGCCTCTAGGGGAAACAATCACTTGGTCTAGGGCGGGGTGGCCTTTTAGGATGTCTGAGGCGGCTTCTTCAACGACCCAGTCGATCCTTGCCCGCGGATAGGTCTTCCTAAGCACTTCCAGCACCGGCAGCGAATGCACGACATCACCGATGGCGCTCAGCTTGATTATCAGGATGCTCCGCGGGGCCTCCTGGTGCCTGTCATGGTTCATTCAGCCTCTGCCTTTCCAGAATCCAGTTTACGGCTGCAGGTAGATCAGCTGCAACATAAACGGGCTTAAACGGGCTCGCGGGAAGCACCCACCGCTTTTCACCTCGCCCGTACCCGGTCTCTACCAGAATTCCGGGCAAACCGCAGCGCTCTGCAAATTCCATGTCCAGGCACCTGTCCCCTATTACATAGCTGCCACGGAGATCGATGGGCATTTCACGGCAGGCACGTTCGAAAAGCCCTGTCCGAGGTTTCCTGCAGTTGCAGACCTGGTTGAAACCCTGGACAACACCCCTCTCGTGATGGGGACAAAAAAACACCCCATCCAGCGAGGCCCCTTCGGCCGCGAGCATATCCTGCATCCTTCGGTTCACGCGGTAAACGAGTTCCAGAGGGAAATACCCCCTGGCCACGCCGGACTGATTTGAAACGACCACCACAAAATAACCGCTTCGATTCAAATCTCGAATGGCGCAGGCCGCGCCGTCCAGAAGTACGAACCTGCTCTCGTCGTTTATATAACCCATCTGTTCGTTGATCGTTCCGTCCCGGTCCAGGAAAACCGCCGGCCGCGCCTGGGGCTCCTTCTTGATATCGCTGCAGCAGGTAGGTATCTTCATTCGGAGCTGCACCTTTCTTTCATTGACTCCATTGCATTCCAGACATCAACCGGCTCTATCGCCTTCATGCAGCGGAAATCCCTGGGGCAAACCGTTTTAAAGCAGGGGCTGCAATCGACCGGATGCCTTACGATACATGTATGAGGCCCCCTGGGACCGGTTGCCACAGGATCGGTGGAACCGAATACAGCCACCGTCGGCACACCCAAGGCGGCCGCCAGGTGCATCAAGCCTGAATCGTTAGTAACAAACATAGAGCAGCGTTCTATCACGGCCATGGCCAGATTCAGGGATGTCTCCCCGCAGAGATTCACAGCAGAAGCAGCCATGGCCGATGTCACGGCCTTGCATATCGAGATCTCTTTTCCGCTTCCCATGACGAGAACCCTGGCGCCCCAACGTTCCGCAGCCATATCCCCCAAGGCCGCAAAGCGTTCGGCCGGCCACCGCTTGGCTTCGCCGTACATGGCCCCCGGACTCAAAGCGACGATAATGTTATTCTCGTTGATTCCCCTTTCCGCCAGCAATTCCAGGCTTTCACCCCGCTCCTTTCCCGGCGCGGCCATAACCGGATCGCGGCTTTCGGCATTCCATCCCGCAGCCCGCAGAATGTTCAGGTAATATTCCACCTGGTGCCACTCCGGCTTAAAGGAATCACAAGAAACCCTGTGAGTCAACAACATTGCCCTGCCGTCCCTGTCATAGCCCAGCCTGAGGGGAATTCCGGCGGCCCGTGCGATGAAGGCCGCTTCGAATGCATTTTGAAAAAGAACCGCCATGTCGAATTTTCTGGCCCGCAGTTTCCGCACAGCAGCCGCCAAACCTTTGAAACCGCCTGACACCCCCTCCTCTTTCCGGTAAATCATCACTTCCCTGACAACAGGATGGCCTTCGTAAACAGCCGCGACCCAGGGTTTTGCCAGCACTACGATTTCCGAACCAGGGAATATCTCGCCCAGAGCTGTCACGGCGGGCAGCGTCATAACCGCATCGCCGACCCAGTTTACAGCCCGTATGATAATTTTTTCGATTCCTGTATCAGCCAATATTTTATCCAAGGTTTGCCCCTCCATCCCAGTATCCCGCTGGTATCGGACAGAAAGGCCTTGTTTTCCAACGCCGGTGAAACCAGAACCAATGGTCTGGGTAACGCAGTACATAGGATTCTATGACCCGGGTGAACCTGGCGGTATTTTCCTCTACGTCCCTCGTACGGTCCCCGGAACGAATCACGGGTACCTCCTCTTCGAAAACTATGCTGAACCTGCCGTCAGCCCGCCTCACGGAAAAAACCGGCATTACCGGGGACCCGGTCTTTAGCGCCACCAGCGCAAGTCCTTTATTCGTACACGCTTCACCGCCGAGAAAAGAAACGAACACACCGTCGTACCAATCAACGTTCTGATCAAGCAGCACACCCACAGCCAAATTTTCCCGCAGGGCCCTCAGCATACGCCTGAGCCCCATGTTCTTGGGTATTATCTCTGTGCCGAAACGGGTCCGTATTCCACGCAAGAGCCGCTCTGCCGGTTCATAGTCCAGAGGCCTGGCCACCACCGCCGCGCGGGCCTGCAGTTTCAGGGATACCGCAGCGGACATGAGCTCCCAGTTTCCAAAGTGCCCGGTCAGCACCAAAGCTCCCCTGCCTTTCAAAAGAGCTTGTTCAAGCCTTTCAGGATGCTCGAAAACCACGTATTCATCAAGGTTGCCGCTGTTCAGGCGCAAGATGTGGGGGACCTCGAAAAACATCTGCCCGAAATGCGAAACGACCCTGCCATAAAGGTCACGGACCTCGTCCTCGGACAAACCAGGGAATGCTCTGCGCAAACCATCCTTCACCACGGTTTCACGGCAGAAGCCTAGCTTCGAAAAAAAACGTCCGGTGGAAGCTCCCAGTTTCTGCCCTGCACACAGGGGGATCATGGAAAAGATCTTTACCAGCAAACGCATCACCGTTAATGCGAACTCATCTCTGAAGGCCATCTTCAATCCTTTTGGAAATCATGGTCAAAAGTCCTTCAGAGCCCGGCATCAAGGTAAACACAATGCGCAGGAACCTGAGAGAGTCCGGGCAGGGAATCCCTTCCGACTTGATCCGCATCCAGTCTTTTTCGGTCGTAACAAGCCATTGTGCTCCGGTTTTTTTCCGCACGTCCTCCAGTCTGGAAAGTTCTTGAAACGAAAAAGGATGATGATCCGGAAATGCTTCAAAATGAATGATCCCCGCTCCCACATCCGCCAGGCTTTCTCTGAAAGACGAGGGTGCTCCGATGCCTGAAAAAGCTACAACAGGAAGTCCGTCGACTCTGTTCACACGCTCGGTTTGACCTTCGGGGGTTCCAATGCATTCGGGTGAATGTTCGGCCTGGAACACCGGCATGGAAAACCCCCTGGAGCGCAGAACATGTTTCACCGCCGTGCCCTTGTCCCCCCTGCCGGCCCTGGTAAGCACGACGGCGTCCGCCCGGTCGAGGCTTTCAAGAGGCTCCCTCAACGGTCCACGCGGCAGAAGATGCCCATTGCCCCAAGGCTCGACCGCGTCCATCAACACCAGATCCAGGTCTCTTCCAAGCTCGCGGTGCTGAAAACCGTCGTCCAGGATAAAAAAGGCGGAGCCGAACTTCCGGTGGGCGTAAAGGCCGCCTTCATATCTTTTGCGAGCAGCGATTACCGGAACACCGGGTACGGATTCGGCAAGCATATATGCCTCGTCTCCACCTGTGCCGGCATCGGGATTCACCCCTGAAACACCGGATACCTCCAGTACTCGGCTCCGAAACGAGCCCCGGTAACCGCGGGTTAGAACCGCGGCAGGGTATCCGCGCTCACGAGCCCAGCGGGCAAGCATAACGACCGCCGGCGTCTTGCCGGAGCCGCCCGCAACGATGTTCCCCACGCTAAGGACAAAGCCGGGAAGGCGCTTTGCGCCGGGGGACGGGCGCAACAAAAGTCCAAAGCCGTAGGCCGAGGCAGCTGCGGCCAGCAACGGAGTCCACCACCCCTGGAAATCTCTTCTGTGAATCTCGGCCCATACGGGTTTTTTCAACACCCTTTGTCCTCCATATCGCGCTTGGCGATCATGGTCTTCACCTGCCGTACGGACCGTTCAACAGCCCCTTTGTTGTCCTCTACGAAACGAAGAGCTTTTTTACCCGTCTCATTCCGCAGGACTTTGTCCGTTACAAATCTCACCAGCGCACCGCTCAATTCCGATTCATCGGCAACGCAAAATCCGGCTCCTGCTTCCTCAAGCATCCGGGCCATTTCAACAAAATTATGCATACCCGGGCCGAAAAGAACCGGGCACCCATGACCGGCAGGCTCGAGCGGGTTATGCCCACCTACCGGCACCAGGCTTCCGCCCACGAAGGCAACCGTTGCCAGTCCGTAGAGCCGTCCCAGCTCACCTATCGTGTCCACGACAACCACATCCGGGGCAACTTTTGCGGGAAAGCGGGACCTGAGTACGGCCTCAAGATTCGCCCGGGCTGTAGCCTCCAATATCTCCGCTGCCCGCTCTGTGTTTCTCGGTGCAATGATCAGCCTTGCAAAAGTTGATTCTTTTCGAAGCGCGAAAAAAGCACCGATCAACATCTCTTCTTCCCCCGGGTGGGTGCTCCCGGCGACCACCACAGGATCCGTCGCATTGAATCCGAAAAGGGTGAGCCATCCGGATCTTTCATGCTGGCCCATCGGCTCGATTGACCGGTCAAATTTTATATTTCCTCCGACCTCAACACGGGCTGCATCTACACCAACTTCAACAATCCTTCTCATATCCATTTCCGACTGCATTAAACACAGGTCGAAGCCTTGAAACAACCGTCGTGCCGCGAAAGGAAACATCCGGTACCTCCTGAAGGTTCTAGGAGAAACCCGGCCGTTTACAAGCAGCCTTTTTATTCCTCTTTTACCCGCCCGGTCAAGGATACACGGCCATATATCACTTTCAACGAGTACAAAAACAGCCGGATCTACCCTGCTCAGCATACGTTCCGTGCACCACCAGGCATCAACCGGCATGTAGTAGAGAGCATCCACATGAGCGGAAATTATTCTTTCTGCCACTGCCATGCCTTTACGGGTGGTCGATGTAAAAAACACAGGAAGTCCCGGGCAGTCTCTCCTGATTTTTTCGACCAGGGGCAGCGCGGAGTAAACCTCGCCGACCGATAGGGCATGAATCCACACCGGGCTGTCTCCCGGCGGTGTGCGGGGAACGCCCAGTGCGAAACGGGCGCGAAACCTCCTGTCGCCGGAAAGCACGGCCCACGGCAGGCAAAAAATCAGGATCAGAGTCCACAATAAATGATATAGGATCATGTAGCTTCCTGTTCCGGCGCGGGACCGCGATGTCTTCAGGTCCTTACAGGTAATTCTATGCTGACAACGGTTCCCGACGGCAAATTGTCCCGCACCCGGATAAAACCATTGTGATCGGACACTATTGTATTCACTATGGAAAGCCCAAGCCCTGTTCCATGTTTTTTGGTCGAAAAATAGGGTTCGAACATCCTGTTCTTGTGTTCGGCGGGGATTCCCCTGCCGGTATCGCTGACTTCAATCCGCGCCATCTGAAGAGATGCATCAAAGTCGATCGAAACCCGGATCTGTCCTTTTCCGTCCATCGCCTCTATTGCATTGTCAAAAATATTGATCATAACGCGTTTGATCTGTTCTCGATCCAGGTTGAACTCCGGGACATCCCTCGAATTTTCAAACACAAAAGAAACTTCCTTGTGAGCTTCCCTGTAAAGCCCCAGGGCCTCTACCACTATCGCGTTTATATCGGAAGGAACTGGATTGGAGGCGGGCATCCGTGCAAATTTCGAAAATTCGTCTACGAGATTTTTAAGTTCGTCCACCTGGTTTATGATCATCTCCGTACAATCCCGAAAAACCTTGACTTCGTCCTCGGCGATCTGCCGTTCGTAGCGTTTTTTCAAACGTTGGGCCGAAAGCTGTATGGGAGTAAGTGGATTTTTCACCTCGTGGGCGATCCGTCTAGCCACCTCGCGCCATGCAGCCATTCTCTGGGCCTTCTCGATATCACTCAAATCTTCGAACACAGCGACCAGCCCCAGGAAATTTCCTGACTCGTCGCTCATGACGTTCAACGACACCAGCAGTGTCAATTGTTTCTGCTGTATGGAAACCCGAACCTGTTTTTTGAAATATCCCTTTTTGAACAGGTTGCGGTCGTTTAAAAACCTGTCTATGACCGTAGCATATTCCACGGACAGAAGATCCCGATAATTTTTTCCGATTACATTTTCGGCCGAAACGCCAAGCATTCGCTGGGCGGACTTGTTTATGGTCAATACCCGGCCTTCGGCGTCGGTGCTAACCACCCCCGCGGCGACATTGGCCAATACGAACTCCATGTAAAGGCGCCTCTGCTCAAGTTCCAGGTTGCTGCGGACAAGCTCGAGATTGGCTTCTTCCAGCTTGTGCTTGCTCGTTTTAAGGTCCATCGTCATTTGGTTAAAGGAATTTACGAGCACCCCTATTTCGTCGGAGGCCTCCAGATCGATAAAAAAATCGTAATTGCCGGAAGCAATGCGCTTGGTACCGTCGGCAAGCTCTTTTATGGGTATCGTTATTTCCCTTGAAAGATAAAAGCCGAACCATACGGAGGAAAAGATGATCAAAAGCGTCACGATGGACAATGTGATCATGTGGCTGAATTTGATAGGCTTCTTCAACATCTTCAGCTGTCTGTATTCCTGGAGCCCCCTGGATATGGCCTGCAGACGGTTCACGTACGTTCCCGGTACGAACCTTGCCATCACTGCCAGACCCACGACAGCCTTTGACTCGGTCCTGGAAAATATTGGAACAGCCCCGTAAATCAAATCCCCGTGCGCCGAGGACTCGGTGAATCTGGCATCCATACCCTTCTCCATTACTTCCAGGAGCAGTTCGGGCCGGACCCCCTTGAAGGAAGTCAAATCCACGCTGTGGTCCTTTGAAACACTTCGCAGATCCATCTTACTTGAAAAAATTTCTATGGAGTTGAGCCTATATTCTTTAAGTTTATCATCGATAAACTTATCCATATCATCTTTTCTGTCTGCCAGCATATAGCCTTCATAAGTTATCACCCGGCTTATGTTGTTCCCGAAGGACAATATTTCCTCGGCCACACGATTGTAATAATCGTGGCCCACTTCGAGAGAAATCTGCAAGGACTTCTCGGTCTTCAGGTTGAACCAGTATTCCAGAGCAGAGGAAATGAATTGAACGCTGATGAAAAATATTATTGCAGTCGGAAGCAGCGACAGGGTTACGAAAGCCATGACAAGCTTGGTTCTAAGCTTTCCTCCCATTATGTTCTTGCGGCGTTCGAAGACGAGCTTGACCAGGTTTCTGACAGTCAGAAAAAGCAGGAGAAGCAACAATACCACATTTATGTTGATCAGAGCGAAAACCAGGATGCTGCTGGAAAAAGGCAGGTCGACCCCGAGATCGAGTAAATGAGTGCCGATATATGTCAGGAAAGAAATCACCGCAAAAAGGCAGATGATGAGATAACGCTCTCTGCGCCGCCTTTTCAAGTCCTGCTGCTTTGCTTCGATGTAATCGCCCATATGCGAAAAGGATTGCGGAAGTATTCTGGACCGCCATTCAAAGATCAATAGATGAAATCAATATTGTACCATGGTGTTTCAAAATCCCAAAGTTTTACAAAAAATAGTATATGATGAAGTGCAAACGGCAACTCTACCTTATCAAGCTGAGCCATCATCGACACTCTGTATTTTTTCCCTTTATCCAGGGCTGAAAGATCCGCCAAATTGACACCAACAATTTCCGACATAAGTTTTCTCGCCTCTTCGAAGCCGGATGCGTGCGTCACACGTTCCTCCCCGTTGCTGGAACGCCGGACAGTGTATACCTTTCTCAAATTGTCATATGTTATTTCATGGTTCACGGTCAAAGACGCCACCTCCCGGTCGAACCACATATCCTTCTTCTCATAAAGTTTAATAAAAAAGAGAAACGAGGTGGGGATGCCGTTTTCTATCGCTTCAATAATTTCATCGGTGAAACAATTGCTGACCGTAAAATACACCAAAAGACTGTCCCGGGTATTCGTTACAACAATGTCGTCGAGTGCGGCTTTTCCAGGCTCCCCCAAGGCTTCGCCTGGAGGAATTGAAAGACACAAAAAGATAGCCAAAAAAGGGACTATTGTTCGTAGTTGTTTTGTAAAAATAGCCACTTAACCTTCCAATCCAGAGTGGAGCAACTATTTGGATCCGCTTGAAAAAGCGAGTTTATCAATTTTTTAGTATAAGGGAGAAATGCTCGGAAAGCAAGAAAGCGACGCATCCGGATCCAACAGCAAAACGCTCATGAATGATGGTATCGTAAAAAGTCGAAATAACGATGTCCCTCGGGATCGAAATCGACGCTGTAGGCCTTCTAGTAAACCCATGCAACGTAGCCTATCGAAAGACGATAGACATCCAGTTTCTCGTGTCCAAGCCCCATATCTC